>CAYFWA010000282.1:3258-3883 GCA_964346625.1 uncultured Myxococcales bacterium | reverse complement strand
GCGCGACGAGCGAGACTCGCGGTGATGGTGCTCGACGCCTCGGCGGTCATCGAGCTGCTGCTCAACACCGAGCGGGGCCGGCGCGTGTCCCGGCGGATCGCCGCCCCCGAGACGCTCCTGCACGCGCCGCACCTGGTGGACCTGGAGGTCGCCCAGTGCCTGCGCCGCTACGTCTCGGCCCAGACGATCTCACAGGAGCGGGCCCGTCTCGCCCTCGAGCATCTGGGCGCGCTGGGCCTCGAGCGCTATCCCCACGAGCCGTTCATCGGGCGGATCTGGGCGCTGCGCCACAACCTCACGGCGTACGACGCGGCCTACGTCGCCCTCGCCGAGACCCTGGCAGCGCCGCTGCTGACCTGTGATCAGCGCCTGGGCCAGGCGCCAGGCCTGGCCACGACGGTCGAGGTCGTGCAGTAGCTTCGAGTGCTTCGAGGACTGCGCGACTGCAGCGGAAGCGGCGTGCTCGCTTGGAGGATTGCGCGGCCGCGGCGATCAGCACGCGGCGCTCGCGGCGACGTGGCGCTCGTCAGCGGGACGACAGCGCCCGCCTCCGCCGCTCGGACGGGACGATCGTCAGCGGGACGACAGCGCCCGCCTCCGCCGCTCGGACGGGACGATCGTCAGC
>CAYFWA010000282.1:0-3158 GCA_964346625.1 uncultured Myxococcales bacterium | reverse complement strand
ACAGCGCCCGCCTCCGCCGCTCGGACGGGACGCTCGTCAGCGGGACGACAGCGCCGGATCCGGCGTCTCCGATGTCTTCGTCTTCGCCTCCGCCGATCCGTCCCCGGCGCCTTCGCCGTGCGCCCGAAAGGTGAGCACCCAGTAAGGCAGCGAGAAGGCCACGGCGTAGACCACCAGGGCCGGGTTGTCGCGGCCGTGGACGCCGAGCAGCACGAAGAAAAACGCCGCCGCGGGGATGCGCACGAGCAGATCCCGGCGCGCCAGCCGGCGCGCGGCCGGGTGGCGGGCGGCCAGCAGCGCCAGCGCCGCGCACAGGATCCAGGCCAGCGCCACGCCGGCCACCGCGGGGATGGGGTGGCTGACCCACCGCAGGGCGCCCCACCAGGTGGCCACCAGCAGGGCGTGCACCAGCGGAATCGGCAGGACCAGCACCAGCAGATCCAGCGCCGGGGGCAGCCGCCGCCGCTCCACCTGGTCGAACACGGCGAGGGCCGTGGCCGTGAAGAATGACCAGCCCAGCACGCCGATGGGGGGCACGGCAAACAGCCCCGGCTCGTTCCAGGACCACAGCCCCGCCTCCACGGCGATGGGCTCCATGACGTAGGCGTCCAAAAACACCATGGCCGCCGCGGCGATCACCGTACGCGGACCGCCGGCGCCGCCGTGCAGCGCGCGCATCATGTCCCAGGCCGAGGTGATGACGATGGGCCAGATCACCACGATCATCAGGGGGACCTGGTCCACGAACAGGCTCCAGCGGGGGCTGTACTGGTAGAAGTGGTAGGCGTGGATCACGGTGTTTTCCGCGATCCAGCTCGCCCCCATCAGCAGGCCCAGGCGCCGGATCAAGCGGGCCCGCTCCGGCTCCACCCGCAGCCGCACGGCCAGATAGACCGCGACGATGACGACGCAGCTCAGCTCCAGGATCAGCAAGGCCACTCCCCTTGCGCAAACGCGGCTCGGGCCGCGGGGTGAACATGGGTCGGCAGCCCGATTGGCCGCCCGGTCGGCAGCCCGGTTGGCAGCCCGGTCGGCAGCTCGGTCGGCAGCCCGATTGGCCGCCCGGTCGGCAGCCCGGTCGGCAGCCCGGTCGGCAGCCCGGTCGGCAGCCCGGTCGGCAGCCGGGACGGCAGCCCGGTCGGTAGCCGATGCGCCTGCGCGACGGTCATGGGCTCAGAACCCCCGCACGCCGGGCAGCTCCAGCACCACCCACAGATGATAAAGGACCAGCAGCGCCACGCCGAGCCAGGTCAGCCCGATGCAGTCCGCCGAGGTGATCCCGCGGCGCACCATGCGCTTGTAGACGACGAGCTGGATCACCGGCGCCGCGGACATGATGCACAGCCGCCAGGGCACCACCCCGAGCAGGTAGCCGGAGACCAGCACCACCACCGAAGCGCCGATGAGGGAATCGATGATGCGCAGCGCCCCGCGCTCGCCGTGCACCACGGGGAACGAGCGCACGCCGGCGGCCCGGTCCCCCGGGGCGTCCCGCAGGTCGTAGATCACCTCGTAGGAAAGCTCGAACAGGAAAAAGAACACCCCCGCCACGGCCACGGTGGCCAGGGTCACGTCCGGCGCCAGGCCCGCCCCGCCGAGGGCCGCGCCGTGGCCCCAGTGGGCCGCCGCCAGCGGATAGCCGAACACGGTGATCAAAAACCCCGTGGCCGAGGCCGTGTTCTTGAAGAAGTACAGCTCCTTGATGCGCCGCCCCCCGGGCAGCATGGCCCAGTTGTAGGCAAAGCCCAGCAGGTGGTAGCCCAGCCGCAAGGGCGTGATCACCGGCTCCCACAGCGCCACGGCCACCAGGGAGACCCCCAACGCGCCGAAGCCCACCACCAGCACCGCCTTGCGGTGGCGGGCCACGAAGCCGGTTCCCCGAATGCGGTTGACCTGGTCCTCCTCCAGGTCCACCACCCGGTTGAGCAGGTTCACCACGAACCAGTCCAGCCCGCAGACGGCGGCCAGGCCCCAGGGATGGTGCCCCGTGAAGATCCAGCCGAAGGTGAAACACCCCATCACCGCGATGGCCACGATGTGCAGCCGCCCGATGCTCGCCGCCACGACCAGTCGCCCCCACACGCCGCCGGGGGTCTGCTGCGCGGCGACCCTCGCCTCGTCCGACTGGCCGTCCGACTGGCCGTCCGACTGGCCGTCCGATGGGCCGTCCGACTGGCCGTCCGACTGGCCGTCCGACTGGCCGTCCGACTGGCCGTCCGATGGGCCAATCCGGGATCCGGTTAACGCGATGTCGCTCATGGTCGGACGTTGATTTTACGAAATCCGGAGCGCTTTTCCACCCCTGGGTCCTGCTCTCCCGGCTCGCCGTGGACGAGCGAATCGAAAGACAGGGTCTCGGCCGTTACCTGTTCGAGGAGGCCCTCGGTCACCGTACCTACGGGTACGGCTCGGAAGGTCGCTGCGGGCGCGATCGCGACTCGCGAGCAACTTCACGATTTCGCTACGACGTCCAAACTGATCGGTGCTCTAGCCGGAACCCTGCCGGGGCCTCTTGTCGCGGCTACCCCCCCTCGGTCCGCTCAACGCGGTCCGCTTCTACGGAGTCCATCTCTGTTCATCGCTGGAAAAGATCGCCTACGCCGCCACCGCCTCCACGGTCATCTCTGGGGGGTTCTCGATGGTCTTTTTCACCGTGCACAGGGCGGCGGCCCGCAGCACCGCGTCGCGGTACTTGTCCGGGAAGCTCTCGGGCAGGTGGACCTTGAGCTTGATCTCGGTGAGCTTGCCCTTCTTCTCGTCGAACACGTGGTCCTGGGTGAGCTTGATCCCATCGGTGGGGATATCGCGGGCCTGGCAAAAGCCTACGACGTAGATGCCCGCGCAGGTGGCCAGCGAGGATAGAAACAGCACGAAGGGCTCCGGAGCGGAGCCTTCGCCCCCGGCCTTGGGGATCTGGTCGGTGTTGATGGTGAATCCGTTGACGCGGGCGTCGATCTTCTTTCCGCCGCCGTGGGTCACTTCAATCTCGAGAGCCATGGGTTCTCCTCCCATTCATTCCCGAGCAACCTAATCACTTCGGTGGACTTGTCATCCCTGTCCCGAGTAGACGACCGCATCCCGGTCTCGGCCCTGCGCATCCCGCTCTCGGCCCTGCGCATCCCGCTCTCGGCCCTGCGCATCCCGCTCTCGGCCCTGCG
>CAYFWA010000281.1:1573-8089 GCA_964346625.1 uncultured Myxococcales bacterium | reverse complement strand
TGACTCCCCCCCCCCACGAAAAGGTGCAATACTAGGGAGATGAAATTTCGTTACCTTGGTACCTGGCAGGGTACGTCCGGTGATCAGCCGTGAATGAGGCCATTCCCGAGAAGACCCTCCTCGCGGCGATCCTGCTGCGCGCGATACGGGACTTCGTGTGCTACGCCGATCCGCGAAACGCCGAAGAGGAGCAGATGTCGCAGACGGCCCGCCAGTGGCTGTTCGAGGAGACCGACGAGAGCGAGTACCTCGTCTCCTTTTCGAAAATCTGCCTCGTAATGGAGCTCGACCAGGTCCAGGTCCGGCGCCGGATCCGGCAGATGACCCCGCGTGACGCCGAGCGGATGTCGCGGTTTCTGCGCATCTGATCCCGGGTCGTCGCATCTGGACCCCGAGGGCGAGGCCACGTGGGTGTTTTACCTGCTGCAGGGCTCCGAAGCCGACGCCCTGGCCGTGGCCAACCGGCTCAACGTCCGCCCCATCGAGTACGTGCCCGATCCCGACGCCACGGACGATGGCGGGGACAGCGGCTGCGGCTGTGGCGCTGCCGGGATGCCCCCGTCCGCCGGCCTCGCCCTGCTCGCGTGGATGGCGCTGGCCTGGATGGCTATCCGCCGCCGCGCCTAGCTTGGGTGGGTGATCGTCTACAGCGGCCGCGGCAACCGGCGCACGGAGCCGAGGGAGGCGTACTCGCCGGCGCCGAGGCGGGCCACCGGGTCGAGGACCTCGGCCGAGACCTTGACGCGGCCCTTGTCGTCGGTGGACACGGCGGCGTCGTCGACGTAGAGCGCGCCCACCTGGCCGAAGATCAGGGCCTGGGGGCCGTTGCCGATCTCCAGGATCTGGTGGCGACGGCAGGCGTAGGCCACCCGGCAGTCGGCCAGACGCGGGATGCGGGAGCCCTCGAAGGGCACGGTTTCGAGCCCGAGGCGGATCACCTCGGAGTCGCCGGCCGGCAGCGTCGCCGAGCTCTCGTTCATGTCCTCGAGCCGCCCCATGTGCGGGAGCATCACCACGAAGTCGGCGCGCTGCTCGATGTTCACCCAGGTGTCCTTGGGCTCGCCAGTGGGCTTGCGCCCCACCGAGATCATCAGCAGGGGCGGATCGCTGCAGACGGCCGTGAAGTACGAAAACGGCGCGAGGTTGAGGCCGCCGTCCTCGTTTTCCGACAGCGTCCAGGCGATGGGCCGGGGCACCAGGGTCTGGATGAGGGTGAAGTAGACTTCCTTGGAAGACAGGTTCGCCAGATCGATCCACATGCCGGCACGGTAGCCCGGCGGCGGCCTGGGCTCAAGCTGAATCCGGCTCGAGCCATTTGCGCTGTGGCCTCCGCCCTTGGACTGTTGCCAACAGCGCAACTGGCTCGGCTCGCGCGCGCGGGCTGGGCTCCCCGGGCACGAGCCTCGCTGGGCGGCGCGCAGGCCCGTCGGCGGCGCGCAGGCCCGTCGGCGGCGCGCAGGCCCGATCCTCAGGGGAACCGCTTCACGAACACCCGATCTTCCGTGCCGTCGAGCTCCCGCCACGCCACGTAGGGGACGCCCTCGAGGCCGGTGATCACGGGGGCGATCCCGTCCTCGGTGGCGTCCTGGTTGAGCGCCCCGCCCACCGCGGTCCAGCTCCCGGCGCTGGCGTCGAAACGGCGCACCGAGACGAGCTTCGCCGTGGAGCTGCCCTGCTCGAGGTAGGCCACCCAGGGCACGCCGGCGACGAGCGCGAGGGAGGGTTCGGTCTGGCTGCCCGTGGCGCTGACGGGTCCGCCGCCGAGCATCGTCCAGCTCTGGCCCACCGGATCCCAGGCCTTGACGTAGACGTCCTGCCCGCCCCCCGCCCGCAACTCGGACCAGGCGGCGTAGATCTCCCCGGTCTCCGAGGCCACCAGATCCAGATCCAGATCCAGATCCTCGACGCCTCCGGATTGGTTGTTTTCGTCCAGGGCCCCACCCAGTGTCGCCCACTGGCTCCCTCCGCCATCCCAGTACCGGACCGAGTGGTCGGTCGGGTTGGACATGGACGACTCCGCCAACCCCACGTAGGCTTGATCCGTGTAGACCACGGCCGGACGGCCTTCGCCGTCGTCGGTGATCAGAGACGGCATGCCCACCGGGCTGGGCCGGGACTGCCACAGCGAGGACGAGGAATCGTACCAGACGTACCCCACCCCGAGGCCGCAACCCCCGGATCCGTAGTAGACCAAGTGGGGTTGGCTCTGGGCGTCCAGGGCGAGGTCCATGTCCCACAGCACCGTGCACGTGGACACGTACCCGGTGGCGCGGACCACCCAGGAGTAGCCCAGGTTGGCGTCCGCGGCGGAGACCTCGAGCGCGAGCTGGTTGCTCTCCTCGGTGCCATACCCCACGAAGACATATGTCCCCGTGGTCGCCAACGCCACGGCGTCGCTGAGGTTGTGCGCAGAGGCCACCGACGCGCCGGCTCCACCCAGGTGTGTCCACACGGAGTCGTTGGGCCGCTTCCGATACACGCTGACGACGTCCCCGAGCCCCCCCTCGTAGACCATCGCGACGAGGGGGTAGCCCTGGTGGGCGGTCAGATCGTGTCCCCGGATGTGGTAGGCCGCTCCCACGGGCTGGTCCCCGTGCGCCACCCAGCTCTGGGAGATCCCCTCGCACGAGCCGCCCACGCAGGCCTCGCCCGCAGCGCAGACCGTGGTGCACCCTCCGCAGTGATCGTCATCGCTGAGGGGCTGGATGCACTCGGCGCCGCACAGCAGCTCGTCCCCCGCGCAGTCCTTGCAGGCGGACTCGTCGAGCTCACAGTTCCCGTCACAGGCCAGGGTACCCGTGTCGAAGCCGTGATCCGAGCAGTCCTGCCCGGAGAGGTTGCTGGCGTCACACTGCTCGTCCGAGTCTACCACGCCGTCTCCGCAGCGGGCCGCCGTGCAGTCGGTCCGACAGGCGTCCGGCGTCGTGTCGCTGTTGTCCACGTCGTCGTCGCACTCCTCGCCGCTGTCGGTGACGCCGTCGCCGCAAAAGGCCGCGCGGCAGTCGGTCCGGCAGGCGTCCGGAACCGTGTCGCTGTTGTCAACGTCGTCGTCGCACTCCTCGCCGCTGTCGGTGACGCCGTCGCCGCAAAAGGCCGCGCGGCAGTCGGTCCGGCAGGCGTCCGGCGTCGTGTCGCTGTTGTCCGCGCCGTGGTCGCACTCCTCCTCCGCGTCCAGCTCTCCGTCCCCGCAGACGCCCGCCTGGTTGTCGTTCTCGTTGGTGTTGGTGTTCGTGTCCGTCCCGTCATCGTCGCCGCAGCCGATGAGCAGGACGCCGATGGCGACGGCTCCGAGCCATGGTCTTCGCATTGTCTCTCCTCGGTGGGACCCTCGGTGGGACCCTCGGTAGGCCAAGGTGTAGATGTACTGATATTCGTGGCATCGGCCATCTGTGACCGACGCGACCGCTGCCTCCTCGCTCTGTTTGAGTCTAACCTGCCTGGTCCGACGCATAAAGGGTGATCCGGGCTCTCGCCAGCACCCTCACCGCGGGCTCAGGCGGACGCGACGGGCTCACTCGGGAGCGATGCGCAGGCGGTGATCCCCCGCGAGCCAGTGGGCAGGATCCTCCATGGGGTAGGTGGGGCCGGTGAAGCGCAGCCCCCGCACGTGCTCCAGGCTGCTGGCGCCGGCGGTGTCCACCGGCAGGTGCCGGGGGGAGACGAGGGCGTAGAACATGCGGTAGTGAAAAAGCGACTTCTGGACGATGGCGTCTGCGCGGCGCGGGGGGCAGCCGAGGTCGCGCCAGAAGGCCGGGTGCAGCGTGAGTGGCGATCGATCGGTGACGGCCACCGACAGCCCGTCGGACTGCAGCAGCGCCGTGCGCCCGAAGTCGGTGTAGCTCCAGGTGGTCAGTCGGGGGCGCCAGCTCACGGCCGGCTGCACCGGCAGGCCCGGGGTGCCCCGCAGGGTCAGGGACACTGGCTTGTTCAGCGGCTGCCCTTCGCACTGCTGAACCGCGGCGGGGTCGTGCAGCGGGACATACACCCGGAGGCCGGCGTCGGCCTCCACCAGGTGTGACAGCAGGTGCGTGCTGCCCCCCGGGGCGCCGGTGCCCACGGCGTCTCCCACGTCCACGAGGGACACGGGGCCAAAGGCCCGCGCGAGTCGAGCCCGGCGGACCTGCCGCACCGCCTCCGGCGCTGACAGCAGCCGCGGCAACGGCGCCGCCCGCTCGGCCCAGGCGCGGTCGGCGAGCTCCTCGGCGTAGCGCTCCGCCAGCTCGGGGGCGGCGTCGGTGGTGACATGGACCGCCCAGCCGAGGTCAGGGGCGTCGCTGTAGGGGTGCACCATGAACAGCGTGGCGTCGAGCACCCGCGGATCCCGCGCGATGCCCCGCAGGCGGTGAAACACGGCTCGCATGGGCGCCATGAAGTCGATCCCCACGCCGCCCCCCAGCACCACGGGGAGCTTGCGCCAGGCCCGCGTCGGCTCCACCTGACCGCGCAGCGTCCGCAGCAGCAGCGAGCCGGCGCGCCACCCCACGGGGAAAAGATCCCGGTGGGGGTTGGTGCGGTAGCCGCAAAGCAGCGTCGTCTGCCCGACCAGCGCCGGCGTGAGGTTCGCGTGCAGATCCAGGCTCACGGCGATGGGGCGATCGCCGAGCACGCCACGCACCCGGCGCAGGATCTCCGCCTCGGGAGGACCCTCCAGATCCCTGACCCCCATGGAGCCGTGCAACGCCAGGTAGAGCCCGTCGAGGCGCCCGGCCGCGTCGACCAGCCGCAGCCGCGACACGAGGCGATCCACCACAGCGTCGAACACCGGGCGCGCGATGGGGCCGCTGGGCACGGTGAGGGCCGACAGCAGCGGGACGGCCTCAACCCCACCCGCCCATCGCGCCGCCTGGCAAAAGCCGGACAGCTCCGCGTTTCGGAGGTATCCCTTGAGCTCGAAACTGCGCAGGGGGCACCGCGCGGCCAGCGCATCCCCCTCGTAGAGATGGAACCGCTCAAAGTCCCCCAGGTTGGTGGAAAGTGGTGAAAAAGCGTTGGCCTCGTGAAAGATCCGGCCGTAGGCCACGCGCAGCGGGCGCCCTGTCCGGCCCAGCCGGCCGGGGAGGCGGATGCGGTTCGTCATGTGCTGGTCCTCCCGGTTCCCCCCATTTGGGGCCGATAGGCGCTGCCTCCACCCGGCGGCGTGGGCGCCTAGACCCCTGGGGCCCATTGCAGCCAGGATTACACAAACCGCGGCCGAACGATAGTGTCCAGTAGCTCAGGAATCTGATGGATTCCGGCCACCTCGCCACGAAGAACCTGGAGCCCGCGTGACCACGCTTACGCCCAAGTCAGCGAGAATACGTTCCTTCTCCCTTTTGCGTCTCCTGGCACCATTTCTGCAGAGCTCTGTTCGACCGTCACCCCCCGCGTAGCGGCGGTCGATCCAACCCACGTTTAGGTTGTTCGATGGGCCCTGGACGAAAAAAAGGGACCGCCAAAAGGCCGGTCCCGAGGGCACTGAGGAGCCGAGCATGATCGAGCACGCACCGAGCAGGCCGCGCGGCGACCCCCAACGAGCTTGTGGCAGGCTGCCCCACCGAGGGGCGGCCCGACTCGCCATCGCGTACACGTTCAGGGGGGATGTCCCATCCCCCCTCGCCCCGAGAAAGCGCGGTTTTTCGGGCCTCACCCCCAATCACCGCGCTTCGCGCCGCTGCAGGGAAAGGCGCCAGCACGCCGCGAAACGTGTTTTCGTTCCTACGAACCACCTGAACGGTTACGCCATCGCAAGGGGTCGGGCGCGACGGCGGCGGGGGCGGATGGTCCCCCGAGCGAGCCTGCCCGCGGTCGTGATCCTGTCCGTGTTGTTGAGCTTGACCGCGCTGCCGGCCTGCGGGGACATCGACCTGCGAGAGGGGGGCCTATCCGGCGCGGCCTATTGCCAGGATCGGGGGGGCAACTACCACTTCGAGGTGTTGATCCCGCCCTGGAAGCACAACAAAGAATACAAGTGCACCGAGCTGGATGGTCGCGAGTGCGTGGGCACCTGGCAGCCCACCGGACGCTACGTCTTCGTGGTGTCGGACATCCCCTTCGTGAACCTCGACTCGGAGATCGTCACGCTGCTCCACGTGCAGATCACCTCTGGGGACACCCAGCGTAACGTCCAGGAGGTGATCATCGACAAGGACATCGGTCAGGCGGGCTCCGACGCGGTGTTCGTTGATGATCAAGAGTACCCCCGCCCGCTCGAGCTCGCGGAGCCGGGGCTGAGCGGCCACGAGGTGCTGTGGCGCCAGGAGCGGAGCTTCGAGGGCCGCTCGTACAACTGGTACCGCCGCGACGTGTTCCTGCAGGGAGCCGGCTCGCGGGTCTACCACCTGCAGTTCTACTCCATCGGATCCCTGGACAAGCCCGAGTTCGACGCCCTGCTGAGCAGCTTTCGGGAGGGCCCCGCCCCCGACGGCGCCCCCGACTGCACCTGCGTGGACGAGCACGATCCAGCCGGGCCGCAGGAGTGTTGAGAGCAAGACAGCATCCCCGCGTCTGATGGTCTGATGGTCTGATGGTCCGATGGTC
>CAYFWA010000281.1:0-1473 GCA_964346625.1 uncultured Myxococcales bacterium | reverse complement strand
GGTCCGATGGTCCGATGGTCCGATGGTCCGATGGTCCGATGGTCCGATGGTCTGACGGTCTGACGGTCCGATGGTCCGATGGTCCGATGGTCTGACGGTCTGACGTGTCGTCTGGTCAGCGATAGAGGCGCTTCCAGGGCTCGCGCTGAACGCGCAGGGCGTCGGTCACGGCCTCGTGCAGGGCATTGGCCGCGATCACGGCGCAGTGCTCGTGCTCCTCATCGACGTCGGCCACCTCATCCAGCACATGGGTGGCATTGACAAGGAGGGCGTCGGCCAGCGGTCGCCCCTCCACCAGGTGCGCCATGGCGCCCGCGGCGAGGGCGGTGTGAGCACAGCCATGGCAGTGGAAGGCCGCCCGACGGATGCACTGTTGCTGGATTTCGAGATACATCTCGATCGTGTCGCCACAATCCCCCGTACACCGACCGTAGCCGTCGAATCCATAATGTCGAGTCATGGTCTTGCTCTTACCGCGGCGCGGGCGTCGGCGTCCAGCGCGGGGGGCTCCGCAGACTCGTCGCTGGCCAGGCGCTGCAGGATCAGCGCCCAGATCCGCTCCAGGGCCTCGCGAAGCTGAGGGACCGCGAGGGGGGTCCCCCCCCGGGCCAGCTCCCGGGGGATGCCCTCCACGAAGGGCAGCTCGCCGGCCATCTCCAGGCCCCAGGAGGCCACCGTGTCGCACAGCGCGGCGGTGCGGGTGGGGGCCAGGTCGGCCTTGTTGATGATCACCAGCCCCGGAATCTCGAAGTGGCGCAACAGCTCCACGATCCGCTCCAGGTCGTGCTCGCCCGAAGGGGTGGGCTCGGTCACCGCCACCGCCAGGTCGACCCCCGTCAAGGTGGCGTGCACCGGGCAGCCGATGCCGGGGGGGCCGTCGAGCAGCAGCAGATCCAGGCCGTGGGCCTCCACCTGCTCGCGGGCCAGCTCGCGCACCCGCGCCACGAGCTTCCCCGAGTTGCTCTGGGCTGCCCGCAGCTCGCCGCGGACCAGGGGCCCGGTCGGGCTGCGCAGGATCTGGACAGTCCCGGCCTGGTTGTCGTACAGGCGGACGGCATCGAACTCGCAGACCAGGTGACAAACGCCACACCCCTCGCAGGCGAGGGCGCGGACCTCGAACCCCGTGGCCGTCTCCTGCACGGCGTCGAACCGGCACGCCTCGTCGCACAGCCCGCAGGCGGTGCAGCGAGCGGGGTCGATCTCCGCGCGTACGCCCCCGACAAAGGCATCCTCCCGCTCCACGTCTCCTGGCAGCAGCAGCGCGAGGTTGGCCGCGTCCACGTCACAGTCGGCCACCGCCACCGGGGCGGCGAGTCGGGCAAAGGCGGCCGCCAGCGAGGTCTTGCCGGTGCCGCCCTTGCCGCTGATGAAGGCCAGGGTTTTCATGCTGCCTCCGTGGGGTGGGAGTGGGAGTTGCCGGCCCCGCGGCGCTCACCGGCCATCCCACCCCCGGCCATCCCGCCCCCATTCATC
>CAYFWA010000280.1:0-8135 GCA_964346625.1 uncultured Myxococcales bacterium | reverse complement strand
CGCAGGGGGGGCGGGGGCCGGCGGGGCGCCGGGCGGAGGCCACAGCGCAAATGGCGCCAGGGCCGGCATCCATTGCTTTATGGCGAGAAACGGGCTTTGCTGCGGCGGGATCGGTTGAGGCGGCGGAGCTCGGCGACTGGGTAGCGCATCTTGCACCGCCGGGCCAGACGCACGATGGCGGCGCGGACCTTTTGGCCCGAGCCCGACGCCCTGGTCTCGTCCCAACGGGCAAAAAGGGTGCGGCGCAGGCGACGGCGCCCGGCGGCGTTGGCGGCCTGGTAGCGTCGGCACCAGGGACCGGTGAGGTCGTAGCGGCGCAGGGCGCGGCGCAGGATGCGACGGCGGTGCTCTTTTCGCAGGGTGGCACGCCAGGCCCGGGTAGCCCGGGCGAAGCGGCGCTTCTCCGCGCCGTAGGGGTCCTGCTCGAGCCGCCGCATGACGGCGTCGGTGACTTCGAACCGGAAGGTGAAGCCCACCACGCCCCCGCTGGGCTTCAGGTGGGGCGCGGAGGGATCGGCAATGGGAGGCTGGTAGCGCGGGACCGGGCTCTCGGGCGCCCCGATGGATGGATGATCCTCGAAGGTGATGGAGCCGTCGGGGTGGATCACGGCGTCGAAGGTCCCGCCATCGCCGCGGTAGTGCCAGTTGCCGTCCGAACGCCAGCGGATCTCCTTGCCGTCGTAGAAGGCCTTCCCCTTGTCCGTGAGACGGAAGATCCCCGGCGCCCGCCGCCGCGGGGGGATCAGGCGATCCCGCAGGGGCGGCTCCCGCGTGCCGTCCCCGTGATCGCGCGAGTCGACGCACGGGCGTTCACTTGGACGCGGGACCGTGAGCTCACCCGGACGGGGGCGATAGGTGAGATCGAGCCGTGGCCGAGCCACGGGCCGGCGCATGTTCAGCACCGACGGACGCGCCCGCCCGGAGTCCGGGGTCTCGCGCGGCTCGGGAGATTTGGCTGGCTCTCGGGTCTCCGCTGGCTCTCGGGTCTCCGCTGGCTCTCGGGTCTCCGCTGGCTCTCGGGGGGCGGAGGGAGCGGGGCGCCCCACCGTCTCGGTGCGGTGGGGCAACCGGTGCAGCGAGGCCAGGCGCTGGGGACCGGTGGAAGAGTCGCGCGACGGCGGTGCCTGCCGCGGCGCGGGGACAACGCGCAATGGGGTCTCGGCAGCGCGAGGCGGTGGTGCCGAGAGCACCGGGTCCGCGCTCCGCCAGGTGAGCTCCACCGGAGGCCGGGGCGAAGTCCCGGGCCCGGCCGAGCCCGAAGACGCGGCGAGCCAGCCAGCGAGCGCGCCCAGGGGCCCGTGCAGCGCCAAGGCCACGATCAGGGCCAGACCGAGTCGCCCAGTCTCCAAGCGTCGCAAGCGTTCGGTGCGTTGCCGGAGCGTGTCCGGGGTCGGGGTCGGGGTCGGATCGCGGGGCCGGGCGCCAGGTCCCATACCCCTTGAGACCTCCCGTCCCACTCCGCGGGTTGCACGCGAGCTGCACGCGGGCGTCGTGCGGATCGAGCAAAGCCGTTTTGCGCCCGCCCGTCGCTGCGCTATGCTCCGCCAACGACCCATCAGGCAACGACCCGAAGAACCGCACAAAGGAGCAAACAATCGTGAAAGCGCGACGCATCCGAGACGGAATCCACTGGGTGGGCGGCATCGACTGGGCCCGCCGCGTGTTCGACGAGCTGATCCCCCTACCCGACGGCACGAGCTACAACGCCTACCTCGTGCAGGGAAACGACAAGACCGCCCTGGTGGACACGGTGGATCCGGACTTCACCAAGGTGCTGCTTTCGCGGCTGGACGATCTGGGAGTGACCCGGCTGGACTACGTGGTGGCCAACCACGCCGAGCAGGACCACTCGGGCTCCATCCCCGCCGTGCTGGAGCGCTTCCCCGAGGCGCGTCTGCTGTGCACCGACAAGGGGCGCCAGATGCTCGTGCAGCACCTGGGGGCGGCCGAGGAGCGCATCGACGTGGTAGAAGACGGCGACACCGTGGACCTCGGCGGGCGCACCCTGGAGTTCATCCACGCGGCCTGGGTGCACTGGCCCGAGACCATGCTCACCTACCTGCGCGAAGACCGGGTGCTGTTTCCCTGCGACCTGTTCGGGTCCCACGAGGCCACCAGTCACCTGTTCGTGCAGGACGAGCCGGCGGTGCTCATGGCCGCCAAGCGCTACTACGCCGAGATCATGATGCCCTTTAGGAAGCTGATCTCGAAGCACCTCACGCGCCTGGCCGACTACGAGATCAGGCTGATCTGCCCCAGCCACGGGCCGTGCTACCCACGCCCGGCGCTCATCATGGACGCCTACCGCGAGTGGGTGGACGGGCCCACCCGCAACCGGGTGGTGCTCCCCTACGTGTCCATGCACGGCAGCACCTACCGCATGACCCAGCACCTGCTCGAGGAGCTGATCTCGCGGGACGTGCCGGTGGAGCCCTTCAACCTGACGGTCACCGACGAGGGCGAGCTCGCCATGGCCCTGGTGGACGCCACCACCCTCGTGCTGGCCACCTCCACGGTGCTGGCCGGCGCCCACCCGAAGGCGATCTACGCCGCGTATCTGGCCAACGTGCTGCGGCCCAAGGTCAAGCACGTGGGGCTCATCGGCTCCTTCGGCTGGGGGGGCAAGACCGTCGAGCAGATCAAGGGGCTGACCCCGGCGCTGGCCAAGGCCGAGTGGCTCGAGCCGGTGCTGGCCAAGGGCCACCCCGACGCGGAGGCGCTGGCGCGGCTCAGCGCCCTGGCCGAGGCCATCGCCGAGCGCCATCAGGGGCTCGACTAGAGCACCGATCAGTTTGGACGTCGTAGCGAAATCGTGAAGTTGCTCGCGAGTCGCGATCGCGCCCGCAGCGACCGACCGAGCCGTACCCGTAGGTACGGTGACCGAGGGAGCGAGGACGTAAGCCGCGAGGTGCCCGAGCTGCGCGATTGCAGCCGTCTTTCAAACTGTTCGGTGCTCTAGCAGCGATCCGTTCGAACGTCGAGAGCGGACGGTGGCCACCCCGGAGGGCAAAGCGATGACAGCAGCGGTCACCCTGGCCGACGTGGCCCTGCGCGAGCACGGCCAGAACGTCACCGCCGCCGGCTTGGATCGGTTCACGGCGGCTTTCTGCGTCCGGACGGCGCAGGGCCTGGTGGAGGCCGGGGTCCGGCGCCTGGAGCTGCTTTCGTGCGTCTCGCCCCGGGTCTCCCCGGCCATGTCCGCTCCCCGGATCCGGGAGATCGCGGACCGCTTCGGGCGCTGGCTGCGGGACAGCGGACACCACCCCGCCGTGGAAATCGTGACCCTGGTGCCCAATCCCCGGGGGCTCGACTCCTTTTTCGAGCTCGGGCTGGGGTCTGCGAAACCCGGGCTCACGGGGCATGGATCCGCGGAGCGCGCTTTCGCGGAGCGTGGCGCTGCGGGACACGGCCACACGGTGGGCGTGTTCCACTCTGCGGTGGAGGCGCACAACCGCCAGAACCTCGGCCGTGACGTAACCGGCAGCCTCGACTGGATCCGGGAGGTGGCCCGCCGGGCCGCCGAGGCAGGGGTCCCCCTGGTGGGCTACGTCTCCGCGGCCTTCGGCTTCCGTCCCCGGCCGGACGCCGAGGTCATCGACGCCTCCCTCGACGCGGTGACCCGGTACGTGCAGCAGCTCCGCGGCTGGGGCGCGCGCACCGTGACCCTGTCGGACCTGCAAGGGCTGCGCACTCCCGCCGAGACCCGGGATCGGCTGGGGGAGCTCATCGCGCGGCTGGGCGACGACGCCCCGACCTGGCTGGGCTACCACCCCCACCACGTCGATCCCACCGCGGCGGTGGCGCTGGCCGAGGCTGCCTGGGAGGCGGGGATCCGGCTGCTGGACGGGTCTGTGGGCGCGGTGGGCGGCTGCGTCACCGGCGCGCCGGGCAACGCCCCCACCGAGGGGCTGCTGCAGATGCTGCGCCGACGCGGCACGGATCCCGGCGTCGAACCCGCGGCCCTGGCCCGGGTTTCGCGCGAGCTCGACGCGGTGGCCCGAGGTTGAGCCACCCGCATCCGGAGCCGACGCGCCAAGACGCGAAGCCGAGATGTTCAACCCGCCGGCGCTGTGCCATACTTGGAACATGCACCCCGCTCCCAGGGACTCGGCTGAACACCTGTGTCGAGGTTTCTTTCCGGCCATGATCGTTGGCCTGCTGCTCCTGGGGATCGCGAGGACCGGGGCCGCGGCAGCGCCTGCGCAGGGGGACCCTGCAGACAGCACGCCCGCGGCGTCCCCGGCGTCCCCGACGCCCAACCCCGAGGCCCCCTTGGCGACGCCCCCCGATCAGGAGCCATCGGTCCAGAGCCCCGCGCCGCCGCCGGAGCGCAAGCCCGAGCCCCCCACGCGAGGGTACCAGTCCGAGGGGGTCTACTCCCGCTTCGCCTTCGGCATCGGTGTGCACATCGGCGTCAAGGCCATCACCTCCACCAAGCCGCTGCTGGGGGGAATCAGTGCCCACTTCCGCGCCTCGGGCATCGCGGGGGTCACCATCGAGTACGACTTCAACCGCGTCCAGGATGAGCCCTCCTCCGCCCAGCTCCTGCAAGACGCCCAATACCTGGCCTTCATCCCCAACCTTCGGGTCCACGCGGTGATCTTCCCCTACCGCTGGCGGATGCTGGGGCCGTTTCTGCTGCTGGGCATGGGCTTCGACACCGCCGCCCAGGAGCGCAGCACGAACCTGCAGTTCGGGCTGGGCCTGGAGGTTTCCTTCTGGCAGCACCGCCTGGCAGTGGTCACGGAGGTGCGCGCCTTCATGCCGCTGCCCTCCGACGTCGAGCGCCATCGGGCCCGGGTCAAGATCGCGGAAGCCGACACAGCCACGGGGACCGGAGAATACTACAACTTCAAGAACCTGCTATTCACCCTATCTCTTAGATTTTATTACTGAAAACAGCAATCAAGCAATCCGGGCCTCGCCAATGGCCACCTGACCGATACCCAGGGGGGAACGGTTTCCGGTAGGGTGTAAGCTATGCACCGATCCATGCTCAAAAGCGCCTGCGCCACCACGCCCCCCAGCCGGGGAGCGCTTCCCGGGGGAATAAATCCCCGCACGGGCGTGGCTCCCCGTCGCTCGCGCCTCGTGCGTGAGGATCTCGGGCGCCGGCGCCGCAGGGACCGGGGGCTGCTGGGCGGGTTGCGGTGGCGGGCCCGGCGGGCCCAGGCGATGGTGGAATCGGCCATCGTCATCCCGCTGATGACCTTCATGATCCTGGGGGTGCTCCAGCTCGCCATGGTCCAGCACGCGCGGATCATGACCGAGTACGCGGCCTTCAACGCCGCCCGGGCGGGCATCGTGTGGAACGCTGACCCCTGGATCATGGAAAACGCCGCGATCATTTCGCTTCTGCCCACCTACGAGGGGCTGCTGGAGGAGAGCGACATCGGTAACCCCAAGCAGATGGTCAAGCGGATCGTGATGCGGGCCCTGCTCTACCAGATCAACCGCCGCTTGCCGCAGGCGGTGGACATGGTCCGCAACGGCACCGACAGCATCATCGGCCAGCTCCCCGGGTCGTTGCAGGGGCCCATCGGGGGGATACGCGACAGCCTGCTCAACAAGGCCGAGAGCATGGCCGACGCCAAGCTGCAGGGCATGATCAAGGGCGCCCTGGGGGGCAACGATCGGCGCATGGTCCAGGTCCACATCCTCAACCCGCGGCTCGCGGACATCCCGCTGCGCGAGCCCGAGATCCAGTTCGACAGCGTGCGGGAGGGCGACCGCTGGCGCCGCACGACCCGGCTGTCCATCCAGGTGCGCTACCTGTACATGATGCGCATCCCCTTTGCGAACTGGATCATCCACCGCGCCTGGCAGGCCCAGCGCGCCGGGGTCCGGCTCTACGGCGCCGTGTACAACCCCTCGAGCAGCGCCAGCGACAGCAGCATGTTTGCCAAGCACTCCCAGAAGCCGGACCTCAGCGGGCAGCCCACGAACCTGGAGCGGGACATCTACGAGATGGCCAACGACCTGGACGACCCGGTGTACCTCGTGCCCCTGCGGGCCCAGTACACCATGCGCATGCAGTCGAACCCCTACCGGGTGAGCCTCATGCAGCAGGGGCCACCCGATGACTGATCCCCGGCCGCGAGATCACCGAAGAGCAGTCGGATTCGAATTCGAGCTCGAAACCGAGGCCAGCGCCATGACCCACACTCGCTCCCAATCCGCCTCGCCCCTCCGCCCCGAGCCGCGCCCCGGCCTTCGCCGAGGGCCGCGCCGTCGCCTCTCGCTGCGGGCCCGGCGCCGCCAGCGCGGGCAGGCGCTGCCCCTGGCGGCCATCGGGCTGGTGGTGATGTTCTTCGCGGTGCTCGCCACCTTGAACCTGGGCCAGGCGGTGCACGAGAAGATCCGGCTGCAGAACTCGGCGGACTCTGCCGCCTACTCCCTGGCGGCGCTGGAGGCCCGGGCGTTCAACTTCATCGCCCTGACCAACCGCACCCAGATCGTGCACTACAACACCGCCATGGCGGTGCAGAGCTACCTGTCCTACGCGGGCTTCTGTCTGGGGCTGTTCGGGACCCTGCGGGACATGATCAAGGACGCCGAGCTCGTGGGGAAGTTCGGCTGTACCACGCTGCCCCCACCGGCCAAGCCACCCTTCTGTCTGGTGGAGAACTGGATGCGGGCCATCGGACAGGTGTTCAAGCAAGTCTTCAATGTTTTAAGCGAACTATATGATATATTACATGATTTATATGCATGGACTGCAGAGGCCATGTCGTATTTCAACAAGTACGCGATCTGGCAGATGCAACTCGTGCGAGCGTTACAGATCAACACCCACCTGGTCACCGGGATGAACGACTTCGTCAAGGCCAACGACCCGGCCATGACGTACACGGCCAAGAACCAGTGGTTCAACATCATCCTCAACAGCGTGCTCAACAGCGTGGAGTTCCAGGCCGCCTTCGACCGCGGCGGCGGGTTGAACCCCTTCTGGCTCGACGCCTTGAAAAACGGCATATTGCAAAACAAAATCAAGGAATTCAAGCCCAATCCAGACGATCCGGAGTACGAGAAGGCCTACCGGGTCATGACCGAGATCGCCAACGCCAGCCGGTCGCACAAGAACATCTACGACCGCTCCGGCGGGGTGGTCTCGTCGCTGCTGGTCTCCAGCGTGTTCGGCCGCAAGATGGGCGCCACCAAGCTCGTGGAGCAGGGGGATCCCTCTCCGAAAATCGACACCGTGCACGAGGATGGGCCTTTCAACTACACCGTGGGCGATACCCTCGCCTCGGACGACTACATGACCACCGGCGTGGGCTTCGTGCCCGCCGGGGTGGTCTACATCGTGGTGCTGCCCCGCGGCGTGGGCAACATCGGCGACGGCATCGTGGCCGACGAGGACGGCGGTGAGCACTACAAGTACGAGGACCCGGGCAACAGCGGCGCGGCGCCGGGGGGCATCGCGAACCTCCTTTATGTCCCGTTTCCTCCCATGGGCGGGGTGAAGAACTCCTATACCTCGAGCGGGGACCAGGATCACGACTGGCCGGGCCTGGCGCCCTACTTCAAGTTCAAGCCCAACTCGGAGGACAACACCGACTTCAACCAGCCCAGCACGTGGATGTTTCTCAACAAGCACCACTCGGCCTTCCAGACCGGGGGCGGCGCCCAGAGCAAGCCCTGGCACTACGAGATCGAGTGGAACCACGGCGGGGGGGCCAACACCGGGGTGAACTCCAAGGGTGAGCGGGTGGGCGGCGCCGAGGTCACCGGCCAGGTGAGCATCGACACCACCATCGGGGGAGAGCGGAACTCGTATCTTTTCGAGGGGCTCAACGTGATCTCCCGGGGGATGGTCTATTACCACCGGCCCGGCACCTGGACCGAGCACCCCAACATGTTCAACCCCTTCTGGCGCGCCCGCCTGGCGCCGGTGGGGGCGAAGCTGATGAACGTCTTCGATCGCTTGCTGGACTCCAAGATGCGCACCAACTCCGACAGCAAGATCGCCCAGGGACTCATAAACATCGTGCGGGGCTTCGTCTCGGACTTCTTCCTCCGCGTGGTGACCGCGGTGATGACCCACTGAGCGGGAGGACCATAGCCATGCTCGCGACGCACACGTTCAGGGGGGATGTCCCATCCCCCCTCGCCCCGAAAAAGCGCGGTTTTTC
>CAYFWA010000279.1:5904-8164 GCA_964346625.1 uncultured Myxococcales bacterium | reverse complement strand
GGGGCGCGGGGTCGCCGGCGACGGGGGGCGTGTGGGCGCCGGGCGTGTGGGCGCCGGGCGCGTCGGCGCCGGGCGTGTGGGCGCCGGGCGCGTCGGCGCCGGGCGCGTCGGCGCCTGGCGTCCTCAGCGGCTGGACCCGGACCTGCGCGGTGGCCTCCCCGAGCTCGTAGTCGCGAGCCACCCGATCTCCGGGGCGCAGGGCCAGCCGCTCCTGGATGGGGGAGCGGTGGGGGTGACGCACCGTGAGCAGGCGATCTCCGGCCCTCACGAGCGCCGACAGCGGGGTGCGGCCCAGAGTCACGCCGTCCACGCGGACCTGCGCTCCGGCCGGGCGGCTCTGGATGGTGATCCGGGCCGTGTGCCGCGCCCCCAGCGCCCCCAGCGTCGCCACGGACGCCTCGTCCGCGCGCTCCTCGGCCCGGGACAGGGGACGCAGCCGGGGCGGGGCGCCGGTTCCCAGCTCGGCGGCCCGACCCCGGGGCACCGAGAGGCCGGTCCGCCCGCCGCCGGACGTTTCGTCGGCGCGCTCGCCCCTGGCGCGCTCGCCCTCGGTCACCCGCACCTGGCCCCGCAGCACGCGCACCAGCGTCCGGGCGCCGCGCACCCGCACGCTGAACACCGTCCCGGTGACCTCCACCCGCCCCGCCGGCGTGGTGATCACGAAGCGCCGGCGCTCGCGGCGCGGCTGCACCGAGGCCAGCAGCTCTCCGCGCGAAAGGTGCAAGGCGGTGTGCTTGGCGTCCAGCCGCTTCACGCGCACCGCGGAGCCGGCCCGCAGCATCACGTAGGCCTCGTCCGGCAGCGCCAGGGCGGCCCGCCCCATTGCCACCGTCACCCGGGAGCCCACCGCCAACCCCGCGCGCTCGTCGGGGCGGGCGCCATCGAGGCGCACCGCGCCCGCCTGCAGCACCAGCCGCGCGGCGGGCTGGGCCTTGGCGCCGGCGGACGGCGCGGGCGTGGATCGTCCCCCGAACCAGCCGCGCCACACGCCCCCCACCACGGCGCCCACCGCCAGCAGCACCGCGGCGGCTGCGGCCCACCGCCACCGACCGCGCCCCTGCACGGAGCGTCGTTGCGTCGCGTCGGGCTCGAGCAGGGGCGCCTGTGCGGCGGGGCGCCCGGTTCGCGACGTGCTCGGTGCCCGAGGCGCTCCGGGTGACGCGTCCTCGGACCGCTCGTCCATTTCCCCGTCGAGCCCGTCGAGCCCGTCGAGCGCCTCTTCGTCTCCCCCCTCGACCCCCGAGCCGGCATCGGTGTCGGTCAACGCACAGGTCACCACGTAGTTGACGAAGCGCCGGCGGCTGAACTCGTCCAGCGGCTCGGCCGGGCCGGAGTCTCCCGTGTGGGCGAGCATCTCGCCGACCGCCTGCTCTAGCCGGCAGGCCTCACAGCCGCGCTGGTGGGCCTGCAGCCAGGCCCGCTCCTCGTCGGTGGGCAGGTAGCCGTCCTCCAGGCGCAGCGCGAGCGCGAAGGCCCGCTCACAGGCCTGCTCGTCGACCTTGCCGTCGAGTGTGCCGGGGCTATCGGGGCTGTTGGGTCTATTCGGCCTCATGCAACACCGAGCGCGCCCAGTCCGCCAGGGCCGGGTCTTTCATCAGATGCTTACGAAGCTGCTTTTTGCCCACCCGCAGCCGGTCGCGGACCGTGTTCACCGGGGTGTCGGTGATCTCGGCGATCTCGGCCACGCGGTAGCCGTGCACCCAGTGCAGCAGCACCGCGGTGCGCCGGTCCTCGGACAGCCGTCCGAGCACCTCGGCCAGCCGCTTGCGCAGCAGCCGCCGATGCAGCTTGCGATCCGGGTCCACCGGGTGGTCGGGCTGCGGCTCGGCCTCCAGCCCCACGATGCCCTCGCGCCAGCGGCGCTGCTTGAGGCGTCGCAAGGTGGTGCGGATGGTGATACGGTCGGCCCAGCGCTCCAGCGAGCAGTCTCCCCGGAAGGTCCGGGCCGACTTGAGCACCGCCACCAGGGACTGCTGGGCGAGATCGTCGGCGTCCCGATCCCCGGCGCAGAGATACGCCACCGTGGTCCGGGTCCGGTCGAACAGGCGCTCGGCCAGCTCCCGACAGGCGTCGGGATCGCCTCGTCCCGCGGCCCGGGCAAGGCTTACGTCGGGGTCTTGGTCGGGCTGGTAATCCTTCACGGGGTTCACGGCTCGGGCTCGCTTCGTTCGCTCGTTCGCTTCGTTCGCTTCGTTCGCTTCGTTTGCTTCGTTCGCTTCGTTCGCTTCGTTCGCTTCGTTCGCTTCGTTCGCTTCGTTCG
>CAYFWA010000279.1:0-5804 GCA_964346625.1 uncultured Myxococcales bacterium | reverse complement strand
GCTTCGTTCGCTTCGTTCGCTTCGTTCGCTTCGTTCGCTTCGTTCGCTTCGTTCGTCTCTAGTCCTTTTGCTCGGAAGCGGGATGCCACGATCCATCACCTTCCGGAGGTGTTAGTGGGATTCGCCACCCGATCCGGACGGGATATTTTTTCAATCCACCGGTCGCTAATACAGATCCACCCGCAGCCCCAGCCGGACATAGGGCTGCAAGAACCACGGCTCGAGCTCCCCGATGGGCACCGGCTCCGGCTCCGACGGGATGTTTACCGCGAACTGGCTGGAATATATTATCAATTCCGCGCCGAGGGCGAAGCAGATCCACAGCCGTCGCACCGGGCTGTAGGCCCCCCGCAGCTCGGCGCCGGCGAGCACCTGCCAGTAGCCGTCTGGCCCGGCCTTCACGAAGTTGGAGCCCGAGTCGGCCGCCTCCCGGGCCTCGGTGGACAGGTAGTCCACCACCAGCGCCAGCGCCCCGCCCACCTCGAAGCGGCCCATCCGGTGGTGGAGCCGGGCTCCCACGCTGATGGGGTGGCGCTGCAGGGTGGCCTCCGCGATGTCGGGCAGGACGCCGTTGATGGGCTGCACCACCCGGTAGGCGAGGAACGTGGACCAGATGGGGTGAAATCTATAAGCAAGACCAATGCTTGCGCCATGAACGGGCGCGTTGTCCCCGTTGTAGGTGTCCAGGGCGTACGAGAGGTCGAGCGACAGGCGCGTGGGCCGGGGCCCGCCGGGCTGCTGGAGGGTGGGGACGCTCCCCTCGCCCGCCGCGGCCGCGCCCGCGGCGGCGGCCGGATCCCCGGGCCCGCCCGCGCGTTGTCCCCCTCCGGCCTCGGCGCCGGGAGCCGTTCGCCGGGCCGCGGGGCGAGCGGGCGCCATCGCCACGGCGCGGCCCCCGCCGAAACGGCGCCGCGCGCCTGGCACAGTAGGACCCGCCCGCGCGGCGCTGCGTAAAAAGGCCCGGACGCTGGAGCCCACGATGATGGCCACCGACTCGGCGCGGGCCCCGCCCGCGGTCTGCGGGACCTGCCGCACCAGGAGCCGGCCTCCGTCTCGGTCGGACAGATACAAATAGACGTCGTCCGAGCCCGTCAGATCGCACCAGAACACCACGCGGGTGCCCTTGGACCGGGCCAGCCGGCGGGCCGCGCCCAGCTCGGCTCGCAGGTCGGCGCCCAGCCGCGGGAGCCAGTGCGCTTTCAGCCGCACCGGGGCGTCGGAGAGCTGGGCGGCCACGGCGCGCCGCAGGTCCTTGGCCGCGGCGGCCTGATCCCGGGCGGCCATGAGCACCACCGTGGCGCGCCGCGTCGGGCGGGGGCGGGCCCCGCCCGTCCGGGCGGCGCCCGGCTCGTCGGAGCCTCGCCGGTCGGAGCCTCGCCGGTCGGAGCCTCGCCGGTCGGAGCCCCGCCGGTCGGAGCCCCGCCGGCTGGAGCCCCGCCGGCTGGAGCCTCGCCGGGCGGCGCCCGGCTCGTCGGAGCCTCGCCGGTCAGCGCCCGGCTCGTCGGAGCCTCGCCGGTCAGCGCTCCGGTCGGCCGGGCGCCGATCCCGTCCATGCGGCGCGGCCCCCCGCTCCACCGGGCGGTCCCCCGCCGGCCTCGCCGCGCTCCTGCGGGCGGGTGCCCCGCGAGCGGACCCCATCATCGCCGGTACGCTCCCCAGGATTCCCAGGGAAATCGACAGGCCCCGCATCCACCGGGCGCTGCGTTCACGCATGATGTCTCGATTGTAGGGCAGGCGCGCGCGCGTCACAACGGGTTCCACCGCCCTGGCGGCGGCCATCATCCCGGCGGCGGCCATCATCCCGGCGGCGGCCATCATCCCGGCGGCGGCCATCATCCCGGCAGCGGCCCCCTCGTGGGAGACGACCGACGGCTCCGAGTATGAGGAAGGACTACCGGGCGTTGGAGGAGAGGCGCCAGACGGCGAAGTCCACGAAGGACCGGCCCTCGGGGAGGGTGCTCTTGTGGGCGACCCAGGCTCCGCACTTGCACGAGGAGCTGTAGGACGACCAGTCGCAGCCGATCTTGCGGGCGTTTTTGCGGGCCTTGAAGGTATCGCGGGCCGCGCAGACGTACTTGGTCGGCTTGTCGTTCTTGCAGCGGTAGCAGACCTTGGCCGCAGCGGGCGACGCGGCAGCGGTGGCGATCAGCAGGCCTCCGAGCAGTGCAGCGAAAAGCGCCTTCATCGTCATCCTCCTGCGCGGCGGGGGTTGAGCGCCGCCGCGGCTCGCTCCGCGACTGCGCGTAAAATCCGCGATGAGCCGGATTTTAGCGACCCAGGCCGCCCGCCGTCAAGGCAGCGGTCTTTGCGCGCCCGGCCCTCGGGGGACCGCCGGCTCGAGCCCGACGCCGGGGGAGTCGCGCCGCCGAGGCGGCGCGGCTCCCCACCGTGTTTCGACGGGCCGAGGGCGGTGGCATTCACGCGTTGCCCTCGACTCCGGGGACCACCCCCCGCCAGGCCCTGCCCTGGGAACGCAGAAATTTGGCCCGTTTCTCACCTTTCCGATACGCTCGCTTCATGCCACGGAAACGAACCCAGAGTCGCGCCGAGAGTTGCGCCGAGAGTCGCACCGAGAGTCGCACCGAGAGTCGCACCGAGAGTCGCACCGGGAGTCGCGCCGAGAGTCGCGCCGAGAGTCGCGCCGGGAGTCGCGCCGGGAGTCGCGCCGGGAGTCGCGCCGGGAGTCGCGCCGGGAGTCGCGCCGAGACTATCTTCACGGCTTGCACCTACGACTGCCCCGACGCCTGTGGGCTTCGGGTGGAGGTGGGCGGGGCGGAGCCGGTGGTGCGGGGCGATCCCGACCACCCCATCACCCGCGGCACCGTCTGCCCCCGCGTCAAGCGCCACGTACAGCGGCTGCGCTCGCCCGCGCGGCTCACCACGCCCTGGCGCCGCACCGGGACCGGGTGGCAGCCGCTTTCGTGGGACGCGGCCCTCGATCTGATGGGCGCGCGGCTGCAGGCCACCCTGCGCGACTACGGGTCGCTGGCCGTGGTGGGGCTGCGGGGCGGTGGCTCCCTGGGCATCTCCAAGGAGCTGATCTGCCACTTCTGGAACCGCCTGGGCCCCATCACCAAGGCCCGAGGCGGGGTCTGCGGCGCCGCGGGGGAGGAGGCCCAGCTGCGCGACTTCGGGGGGTGCGCCAGCCACGATTACACCGACCTGGCCCACAGCGCGGCCGTGGTGCTGTGGGGCAAGAACCCCGTGGCCACCGGCCGGCACCTGGTGCCCTTCATCAAGGAGGCGCGACAGCGCGGCGCCCCCGTGGCCCTCATCGAGCCCCGCCACACCGAGTCGAGTCGGCTGGCGGATCCGGACCTCGTGATCCGGGTGGCCCCGGGCGGCGACGGCTACCTCGCCCTGGCGGTGCTGCACCGGCTCTACGCCCAGCGAGCCCTGGACCCGGCCGCCATCGCCCGCACCGACAACTTCGGCGCCTTCGAGGCCATGCTGCGCGGCCCCGCCCCCGACGTGGCGCGCTGCGCCTCGCGGGCAGGGGTCACCCTCGACGACGTGGATCGGCTCGCCGCCCTGTACCGTGACCACCACCCCGTGGCCACCTGGGTGGGCTGGGGCCTGCAGCGCCGCCGTCACGGCGGACGCAACCTGCGCTTCATCGACGCCCTGGGCCTGCTCTCCGGCAACGTGGGCGTGTCCGGCGGGGGCGTGAGCTTCGCGAGCCGGCGCCGCCGCGGCCTGCGGCTCGAGACCCTGGCGCCCTTCACGGGGCGCACCATCGCCGCCCCGGATCTGGCCCGGGAGCTGTGCCAGCTCGACGATCCACCGGCGCGCTTCTGCTACATCGCCGCGGCCAACCCGGTGACCCAGCACCCCGACTCTCGCGCCCTGCGGCGTGTGCTCCGCAGCCTGCCTTTCGTGGTGGTGGCCGACGCCTTTTTCACGGATACGGCCGAGGCGGCGGATCTGGTTCTGCCCACCACGCTGATGCTCGAGGAGGACGACGTGGTGGGCTCCTACGGCCATCACCACGTGGCCCGGGCCCGTCAGGCCGTTACCCCACCGGCGGGCGCCTGCTCCGATCTGTGGATCCTGCGGCAGCTCGGCGTCCGGCTGGGCCACCCGGCCGATCCGCTGCTCGAAGACCCCGCGGCCACCGTGCGCCAGCTCACCGCGGACTGGTTCCGCGACTCTCCGGCGACCCTGAATGACGCGCGTGCCTCGGGCGACTCGGCTGCCCCGTCGCGCCGCAACCCCTGCCAGCCGGAGATCCCCTTCGCGGACGGCTTTCCCACCGGGACGGGCCGGGCTCGCCTGGTGGATGCGCCCCCGCAGCCCGTGGCCGAGGAGGCGGGCTTCCCGCTGGTGTTCCTCACGCCCTCATCGCGCGCCTGGCAGACCTCCCAGCTCCCCGAGCCCGCCCAGTCCGACGCTCCGGTGTGCACCGTACATCCCGACGCCGCCGCACCCTTGGGCCTGGGCGACGGCGACCCGGCCGTGGTACAGAGCCCCCTGGGGCGGCTCGCCGTCCAGCTTCTTCTCGATCCCCGCCTGCACCCCGACGCCTGCGTGGTGCACCGCGGCGGCTGGCTGCGCCACGGCCGCGCCGTGAACACCCTGGTGCAGGCCGCGGCCACCGACCTCGGCGAGGGCGCCGCCCTGTACGACCAGCGCGTCCGCCTGATCCGCTGCGCCCGCCGTGAGGCGCGTCCTGCCCCGCCCCAGGCCACCCCGGGTCACACCAAGGTCTAATCCGCGCCTGGCGCCCGGTCTGCGTCGCGCCCGGTGCCCGGACTCCGTCGCGCCTGGCGCTCGGTCTGTGTCGCGCCTGGCGCCCGGTCTGCGTCGCGCCTGGCACCCGGTCTGCGTCGCGCCTGGCACCCGGTCTGTGTCGCGCCTGGCGCCCGGTCTGCGTCGCCCTGGTGCGGCTCGATCCCTACCCCCTCCACCACCCGCACCTCGACTTCGTGCGCCTGGTCTGGTACGTGGGCATCGGCTCCTTCGCAACGCTCTTCTTGCAGCGCCTCGTGCCCTTCCGGCGGGCCTGCCACCTGCTGGCGGCGGGCTTTTTGCTGCACCTGCACACCCTGATCGCAGACCACGTGCTGCGTGAGGCCCAGATCACCGCAGACTACAACCTGGCCGGCTACCGCATCGCCGGCATCGTGGCGCTGCTGCTGCTGCTCGATGTGCTGGCCCCCCGCTGGTACGCCATCGTGAGCCACGCCAGCCTGTGGAGCGGCTCGCTGCTTTTGTTTTTCTACAGCCTGGGCTTTGCCATCCACGCCCTGGTGGAGAACCAGTGGTCTGGCTACGCGCAGCACCTGGGCGCGCTCCCCCAGGGCCTGCTATGGCTGTTGATGCTGGCCGGCTTCCTCTGGTGGCGCGAGCGCGACTACCGTCAGGTCCCCCTCACCGCCGACCAGTTCTTCCGATTGCTGCGCAAGCTGGAAAAGGGCCTGGCCGGCTCCTTGACCGACGTCCGCGCCCGCGCCCCCAAGCTGGGCTACCTCGCCTCGCGTCTGCACCGGGCCTTCGCCGTGAGCGACGATCCCCGCGTGCTCGGCGCCCGCCCCCTGGGAAACGATTTTTTGCGCCTGTCGACCCTGCTCGATGCGCTCGGCAAGCTCGACCCTGCGCGGATACCCGATCCCGCCCTGGCCGAAAACGACCTGCGCGTGCTGCGCGACGACCTGGGTCACCTGCGCACGGCCCTCGAGCGCGGCGCCCCCAGCGCCGGCCCCGGATCTGCCGCCGGCGCGGGCAGCGGCCCGGGCGCCGACTCCGGCCTCGCCGGCCCGCCCCCGGCCCGCCTGCCCCGCCATTGACCCCCGAGTCTCCCCCCA
>CAYFWA010000278.1:2316-8188 GCA_964346625.1 uncultured Myxococcales bacterium | reverse complement strand
CCCATCCGCCCATCCGCCCGTCCGCCCATCCGCCCGTCCGCCCATCCGCCCATCCGCCCATCCGCCCGCCGCGTCCGCGAGACCATTGCACGAAGCGGTGCCAGGGGATACCATCACCGAGGTCGCCCTTGACGTGGTGGATTCCCCGGTGGGTGGTAGGGAGATTGGCGACCGCGCCCGGGGGCGAAAAGCTGCTCGAGGCCGATGATGTCGATGTCCGACTTGCCCAGAGCCAGTGACGAATCCGAACTGTTCCGACGCTTCGGCCAGGAGATCCCGGCGGGCACGGTGCTTTTTCGCGAGGGGGAGTCGGGCAGCGAGATGTACGTGATCCACGCCGGCACGGTGCGGATCTCGCGGGGGCGCGGCTCGCTGGAAAAGACCCTCGCCGTGCTGCCCCCCGGGGAGTTCTTCGGCGAGATGGCCATCGTCATGGACCAACCCCGCACCGCCACGGCCACGGTGGAGACCCCGGCCCGGCTGCTCGTGCTCGACGCCACCACGTTCGAATCCATGGTGCGCAACAACGCCGAGATCGCGCTGCGCATCATCCGGAAGCTGGCCCACCGCCTGGAGGCGGCCAACACCCAGGTGGACATCCTGCTGCGCACCGAGCCCAACCATCGGGTGGTGTTCGCCCTGCGTCACGAGGCGCAGCGAAACGGCACCCCCGAGGGCCCCGGGGTGCGGGTGGACTGGTCGGCAGAGACGCTGGCGCGCCGGGTCGGTCTGCCCCTCGACCAGGTCGAGCGGGTGGTGGAGCGGCTCGTCCAGGCGCGACTGGTCACGCCGGTGTCCGACGGCTTCGTCATCCCCCAGGTGGGCCGGTTGCAGGACTACCTGGATTTTCTGGACGTCAAAGAGAAGTTCGGCACGCAGGACGAGCGATGAGGTTTGCTTCCCGGCGCGCCGAGAAGCGGCGGGGCCGGAGGGCCGAGCCCTGGGTGCGTTGCCCCCGGTGCGCCGAGATCCTGCCCGAGGCAGAGCTGCGCGAGCAGTGGGGCGTCTGCCCGGCCTGCGCGCACCACCACCCCCTTTCGCTCGAGCGGCGGCTGGCCCTTTTGTGCGATGCCGACAGCTTCCAGCCCCAGGATGAGGGGCTGATCGCCGAGGACGTGCTGCGATTCAAAGGCGAGCGGCGCTACAAGGACCAGCTCGCCCAAGCCCGCAAGCGCGGCGGGGCGGACGAGGCCGTGGTGGGCGGCCGGGCGCGGCTGGAGGGGCGCGAGCTGGTGTTGGCCGCGGGGGTCCCCGGCTTTCTGGCGGGCTCGCTGGGGTGCGTGGCCGGCGAGCGCCTCGCCCGGGCCTTCAGCCGGGCCGCCGCGAAGCGCCTGCCCCTCGTGCTGGTGCTCGGGGGGGGCGGGCCGCGCTACGCCGAGGGGTTCGCCGCGGCGAGCCAGCTCGCCCGGCTCGCGGACCGGCGGGCGTCGCTGTATGGCGCCGGGGTGGCCTACCTGGCCCTGTTGGTGCCGCCGCTGCCGCGCCAGGGCGTGCTGGCGCTGGCCACCAGCGCCGACGTCGCTCTCGCCGAGCCGGCCGATCCGCCCCCCGAGACGCCCGAGGGGCTCTCGGGCGCGGCGCTTTTGCGGGCCGGCCTGGTGGATCGGCTGGTGCCCCGGCGGCGCCTCAAGGCCGAGCTGTCCCACCTGCTGAATCTGCTGATGCCCGATTGAACGGTCCGCGAATGACGCGCTGGATCGGCTCGCCCGCGCGGGGCTGGCGCCGCGAGCCGAGGGCAGGGCAACGGCGAAAAATCTGATACAATAATGTGGTCTCGAGCGCGATACGCGACCCGAGGGCCCTCGTCACCACGGCAGGCGCCCGCAAGCTGATGGAGTTTCATGCATGGCACAACTCACTAGTCGTTTTCCGATCAAGCCGTATGCCCTGCCGGTGCTCGCCCTGGCCTGGATGCTCGGGGGAAGCGCGGGCTGCGACTCGCTCAAGGGCCCCCACGTGACCCTGACCACCGACAAGACCACCATCGCCGCCGGAGGCTACGAGTCGGCCACCATCCGCGCCGAGGTCAAGGTGGGCGGGGAGCCGGCCAGCGGGGTGGAGGTGTATTTCGAGACCGAGCAGGGGAGCTTTTCGGACTCCATGGAGCAGCTCGACGCCTACATCGCCACCGACAGTGAGGGCGTCGCCACCATCCAGCTCTGGGCCCCGGCCACGCAGGGCCAGACCCAGGTCCAAGCCAGCTACTACGACGACGAGACGGGGCTGGAGGCCATCGACCAGCTCACCATCACCTTCGGGCCGCCGCAGGCCGGCAACCTGCCGGTGGACGGCCGGTTTCACCTCGACTGCCCCTACCTGAACCTGGGCGCCCTGCGTCAGCCCAAGCCCGCCATCCAGATGCAGTGCGGGGTCTCGGCCCAGACCACCAGCGGCGACAACGTCCCCACCGACGCGCTGAACCTGTTTTTCCTGGCCGAGGCGGGGGTGCTCGAGGCGGTGGTGGACTCCTGGAGCGGCGAGCGGGTGATCCGCTACTCGGTGCAGGGCGGCTCCCCGCAGCCGGTGGAGGTGGACCCGAAGCCGGGGGAGCCCTCGCGCACGGGGTCGCTGGGCGGCACGCGCAACCCCCGCGACGGGGTGGTGACGCTGCTGGCCATCGCCCAGGGCTCCGAGGCCTGGACCGACCTCAACGGCAACGGCGTGCGGGACGAAAACGAGCCGTTCACCGACGCGGCCGAGCCCTACCTCGACGTGGACGACAACGGCCAGTACGACGAGGGCGTGGACGAGTTCTTCGACTCCAACTCCGACGGCGAGTGGACCGACGCCAACGGACAGTACGATCCGGACACCTTCATCGGCGCCACCACCAAGGTGGTCTGGTCCGGGCCCCTGCTCGAGGACAGCGCCGCGGGCAACGAGGCCGCGCGCCTGGAGCACGATCCTCAGAACACCACCATCCCCAACGGCGGGAGCCTGACGCTGTCGGTCTACCTGCTGGACAAAAACCTCAACCCCATCGCCGCTTTCGCCGACAACTCCGACTACCTGTCGCTCAGCGAGAGCTCGGGCTACGTCACCTTTTCGCCCGATTACCAGGTGCAGCTCCAAAACGAGATCGGCATGACCTTCGACGTGGACGGGGCGATTCTGGAGTTCTTGCCCGACGCCGGGCTCACCACCCTCACGGTGAGCGACTACGATCCGCAGTACGAAAACGAGGAGCCGCCGCCCCAGTACTCCATCAGCGTGAGTTACTGGGTCACCCCGGGCCCCGAGGGCGACGGCTACTGGCTGACCCAGCAGCAGGGCTGGTTCACCGAACAGGTTTCCGGGCAGGTCTACTGAGGGGGCGGTGCCCCGCAGGATCCCAGGAGCGCTTCATGACCATCGAGGGGTGGCGAATCCTGCTCACCGGGGGCGCCGGCTTCATCGGCACGCACCTGGCCGAGCGCTTGGCAGAACAAAACGAGCTGGTGCTGCTCGACACCCTGCGGCGCGACGCCCTGTCCGGCACGCCGCTGGCGGGGCACCCGCACCTGCGCCTGGTGCAGGGCGACGTGCTCGACGCCGCCGCGGTGCGCGAGGCCATGGCCGGCTGTCACGCCGTGATCCACCTGGCCTCCATCGCCGGGGTGGACACGGTGATGCAGATCCCGGTGCAGACCATGCGGGTGAGCCTGCTGGGCACCGCCAACGTACTGGAGGCCGCGCTGGCCGAGCCCGACATGCGGCGGGTGATCGACTTTTCCACCTCGGAGGTATTCGGGAGCCACGCCTACAACGTCTCCGAGGGGGACGTGACCAGCCTCGGCGCGGTGGGGGAGGCGCGCTGGACGTACTCGGTGGCCAAGCTCGCCACCGAGCACCTGGCCATGTGCTATCACCGCGAGCACGGGCTGCCCTGTGTGGCGGTCCGGCCCTTCAACATCTACGGGCCCCGGCAGGTGGGCGAGGGGGCGGTGCACCACTTCATCCTGCGCGCCCTGCGCGGCGAGCCGCTGCAGATCCACAACGACGGCTCCCAGATCCGCGCCTGGTGCTACGTGGACGACATCGTCCGGGGCGTGCTGCTTTGTCTGGAGCGCGCCGAGGCCCCAGGGCACACCTTCAACATCGGCAACCCGCGCTCCACGGTGACCATCTACAACCTCGCGCGCGACATCGTGCGCCTGGCCTCCTCCGGCTCGCCGGTGGAGTTCGTGCCGTGGAATTTCGCCGACGTGGAGCTGCGCATCCCCGACATCGGCAAGGCGCGCCAGCGGCTCGGCTACGAGCCGCGGGTGGATCTGGAAGAGGGGCTTTTGCGCACCATCCACTGGTATCGCCGCCAGCTCGAGGGCTGAACGGCCCGAGGCGACGCCACTGGGCCCACCGGCGCCGGAGCGGGGGCCGCGGGATCGCTCGGAGCCCCCCGGGCGCCGGGAAGCAACTTGAAAAATTCCCCGATCGAGGCGAGATTGGGCTCTCCAGGTCTTGCTCAAAACAGGGCTTTCTTTTGATCCGGACACTCAGCGCCACAGGAACCATGAGCGAGCCATCCGCGCCAGCCGAGTCATCCGCACCGTCCACGGGGCCGCAACGCCGGTCCGGCCCGCCGGCCGGGGACCCCGCCGGGATGGAGCCAGCGGTACGCATCCACGACTTGTACAAGACCTTCGTCACCGGTTTTTTGCCGGTGCGGGCCCTGGCGCGCGCGGGCGGCGCCGCGGTGCGCCCCGAGCTCGACCCCAAGGTGTTGCCCCGCCGGGTGGAGGCCGTGCGCGGGCTGAGCCTGGAGGTCCGGCCGGGCGAGATCTTCGGCTTGCTGGGGCCCAACGGCTCGGGCAAGACCACCACCATCAAGATGATGATGGGGCTCATCTTTCCTACCCGCGGCCACCTCGACGTGTTCGGCCACCGGGTGCCCGACGTGCCGGTAAAGCGGCGGCTGGGCTACCTGCCAGAGAACCCGACGTTTTACGAATACCTGCGCGCCGACGAGTTCCTCGAGCTGGCCGCGCGGCTGTGTGGCGTGCCTCGCCGCGCACGGGCCGCCCGCATCCACGCCCTCATCGAGCGGGTGGGGCTGTCCGAGGCGCTCAACCGACCGCTGCGCAAGTTCTCCAAGGGCATGCTCCAGCGCATCGGCCTGGCCCAGGCGTTGGTGCACGATCCCGACCTGGTGGTGCTCGACGAGCCGCTGTCGGGGCTCGACCCCCTGGGGCGCAAGGAGGTCCGCGACATCATCGCCGAGCTGCGGGAGCAGGGAAAGACCGTGGTCTTTTCCAGCCACATCCTCAGCGACGTGGAGATGATCTGCGATCGCGTGGGAATCCTGATTCAGGGGCAGCTCCGCGACCTCGGCCCGCTGTCGAAGCTGCTGTCGGCCCGCATCGTGGAGACCGAGCTGCGGCTGCGAAAGGCCCCGGCCGCGGTGCTCGACCACGCCGCCGCAAGCGGAGCGCAGGTGCGCCAGGAGGGCGACCGGGTCCAGATCACCCTGCCCGGCGATCAGGATCCGGCGCCGCTTTTGACCGAAGCCCTGGCCGCCGGCGCGCAGGTGCTGGCCGTCACCCCGCGCACCGAGTCCCTCGAGGATCTGTTCGTGCGGGAGGCCGGGCGGCCGGCGCCGGCGGCGGCGGCCGCGTTCTCCGCCCCCGACCATCCGCCCCGCGGCGTCCAGGAGGCGGAGCAAAAGACCGAGGCCCACCCCGCCGAGCCCCCGGACGACGCGGCCGACAGCGACAGCGACAGCGACAGCGACAGCGACAGCGACAGCGACACCGATGCTCACGCCGACAGCGATGCTCACGCCGACAGCGATGCTCACGCCGACAGCGATGCTCACGCCGACAGCGATGCTCACGCCGACAGCGATGCTCACGCCGACAGCGATGCTCACGCCGACAGCGATGCTCACGCCGACAGC
>CAYFWA010000278.1:0-2216 GCA_964346625.1 uncultured Myxococcales bacterium | reverse complement strand
ACAGCGATGCTCACGCCGACAGCGATGCTCACGCCGACAGCGATGCTCACGCCGATACCGCAGATGATCGCGCTGCCGACCCGGCGGGCCCCTCCCGCCGCCCGAAAGGCCCGAAAGGCCGCCAGGACTGAGGGGATGAGGTGATGCTGGATCGCATCCTCGCCATTGCGGGCAACACCTTCCGGGAGACCAACCGCAACCGCGTCATGTACGTGCTGCTGCTGTTCGCGGTGCTGATGATCCTCGGCTCGGTGACCATGGGGAAGCTGTCGCTGCAGGACCCGCAGCGCATCATCGGGGATCTCGGCCTGGCCGCCATCAGCCTGTTCGGGGTGATCATCGCCGTGTACCTCGGGGTCACCACGGTCCACCGGGAGGTGGAGCAAAAGACCGTGTTTTTCGTCATCCCCAAGCCGCTGCACCGCACCGAGTTCTTGCTGGGCAAGTTCTTCGGCGTCTGCGTCACGCTGGTGATCCAGGTGGCGGTGATGTCGCTGGTGTTCGCCCTGGTGCTGACCTCCTACGGGGGCAGCTTCTCGGTGCTGCTGCTCAAGGCGCTGGTGTTGACCCTGACCGAGGTGCTGCTGGTGTTGGCGGTGGCGCTTTTTCTGTCCTCGCTCACCGGCCCGATCCTGGCGGGCTTTTTGTCCATGGCCCTGTTCGTGCTGGGCCGCTCCACGAACTTCATCAAGGGGATCATCGACCGGTCCGACACCGACCCCGGGCTGGACGTGGCCCTCACGGCGGCCTACTACGCCCTGCCCGACTACCACCTGTTTTCGGTGAGCGGCGCGGTTCAGCAGGGCGTGAGCGTCCATGGGGAGTTCTTCTCCTGGGGCTACGTCGGCTACGCCGTGGGGTACGCGGTGCTGTACATCGCGGTGATGCTGCTGCTTTCCATCCTGCGCTTCACGCGAAAGGACTTCGTCTGAGTTGGGGCGCGCTGCCCAAAAGGGCGCGCCCCGAAAGGGCGACCCCCGAAAAGGCGATCCCGCCTCCCTTCCGTCGGATGTCGAGGAGACCCCGGCGCGCGAGGGGGAGGGCGCCTCGGCCCGCGCCGAGGCAGGCGAAGGAGCCGGCCAGGGCGCAAGCGGCGGGGCATCGGTGGCCGCGGGCGAGGGCAGCGGGGCATCGGTGGCCGCGGGCGAGGGCGGCGGGGCATCGGTGGCCGCGGGCGAGGGCGGCGGGGCATCGGTGGCCGCGGGCGAGGGCGGCGGCGCCCGGCGCCGCGGGCCGCGGCGCTGGCGCCGCCCGCTGGTCACCGTGGCCGCGGTGGGGCTGGGGCTGCTCGCGTTGATCGCGGGCCGCGTGGTCTGGTCGTCGCGCGCCGAGTACCGCAGGGGACACGGGGTGGAAAAGCACGCCCTGGACCAGCCCGACCCCAAACGCCGGGGGCGAGGGCTGCGCCAGGCCGTGGTGCACTACCGCCGCGCGGCCCGCTGGTACGCCCCGGGCAACCCCTACGTCGGCCGCGCCCTGGACCGCCTGGCCGCCATCGGCCACCTGGCCGAGCAGCAGGGGGACGCCGAGACCGCCCTGCGCGCCTACCGGTCCATCCGCCGCGCCGCCCTCGGCGCCCGCAGCTTCTACACCCCGCATGCCCGGCGCCTGGCCGCGGCCAACGCCCGGATCGCGGCCCTTTCCGCCCGACAGGGCGGCCGGAAGCGGGGCGCCGACGAGCTGGCCCGCCTCGAGGCCTGGCACAAAAAGCAGCTCGCGCGCAGCCGCGCCCCCAGCGTGGCCTGGTCGGTGGTGGCCCTGCTCGGCTTCGCCCTCTGGATCACCGGCGCGGTGCTGTTCGTCTTCCGCGCCATCGGCCCCGAGGACCGTTTGCGCTCCCGCCCCGCCCTGCGCTGGGGCCTGGTGATCCTGGGCGGTCTCTTTGTCTGGCTGCTCGGCCTTACCCAGGCCTGAGCCTGTGGTCCGCCATGGCCTCGCGTACCGGACGGCCATCCGTTAAAATGGAAAAATGATTCGACTTCGGGATCCCCTGACAGCGGTAGGCCCCCTGGTAGCGTCCGCGTTGATGTGGGCCGCGCTGGCCGGCGGAGGCTGTGAGCCGCCGGGGGCGCGCCGCGGTCCGCGCAGCGCGCCGACCGCGGGCGCCGCGGGGTCGGCGCCGGCCGCGCGGCCGGAGAAATCGCCGGAAAACACGATGGTGGCCGCGCCACCGTGCAGCGCGCGGCCGCGATGCCCTCGCGGCCGAGCTGACGCCA
>CAYFWA010000277.1:0-8191 GCA_964346625.1 uncultured Myxococcales bacterium | reverse complement strand
GGTTGGAGAGACGGCGGGAGCGCTGAGAGCGCGCCGAGAGCGGTTGCTGGAGAGAGCTGGGAGATCGAGGAGGACAAGGCGCTCGGGGAGCGCGAGGAGGACCAGGATGAGCACCAGTCGGGACGACCAGGAGAGCATCGGGAACAAACGGCGGGTACGGTGGGGGGCGCGAGGGATCGGGTTGATGGTTGGGGCCGCCCTGGGACTGGGGCTATGGCTAGTGCCGCGCGGGGAGGCGCTCACGGTGCCGGTGTCTGGGGCGGTGGCCCTGCCATCGGATCTCGACCTGCGGCTGCCCTTCGAGGCGGGGGAGACCTGCCGCATCACCGGGGCGTACAACGGCGCCGGGTCCAGCCTCCACGTGGATACCAACGAGACCTGGAAGGCCAACGAGTACTACGCGCTGGACTTCGTGCTGCCCGCCTACGCGAACAACGGCGTGGGCCAGCCGGTGCTGGCGGCCACGCCCGGCACGGTGGTGCTGGCGGGCTGGGCCACGGCGGGCTGGGCCAACTATGGGCTGCGGGTGTCGGTGGAGTACACCCACAGCGACGGGCACACCTACACGAGCAACTACTGCCACCTCAACGCGGTGTACGTGACGGTGGGCCAGCAGGTGAGCCAGGGCGAGGCCCTCGGAGAGCTGGGGGACTCCTGCGACGGTGACAACCAGGTGCTGAGCTGTCCGCATTTCGGGGCGCACCTGCACTTCTCGCTGCACCGCGACTCCAACATCGGGGGGACGGGCACCGGCGGCTCCTACGGGGGCAACGCGGTGGTGCCCGAGCCCTTCAGTGGCTACGAGGATCTGGGCATCGGGTTGGACCTGATCTCGGACAATAGCGGGCTGCCGCCTCAGCCCTGCCACGAGATCCAGCCGGTGGAGACCATCCTGGAGGACGACGGGCCGTGCTTTAGGCGACTGGGGCCGTCGCAGTACTGGCACGACGAGAGCGCGGGGCACGACGGCTCCTGCGTCTGGACCTACGCCATCGACGAGCCGCAGCCGGACAACTACGTTTACTGGGATCTGCACTTCGCCCAGGCGGGCGACTACGATCTGGCCGCCTACATCCCGGGGCCCTGGGGCGAGTCCACCCAGGCCGCCTACGTGGTGCGGGCCGACGGCGCGGAGACCACGGTGACCGTGAGCCAGGCCGGCTCACAGAACGCCTGGGCGTCCCTGGGGACGTTCCACTTCGCGGCCGGCGGGGACCAGTGGGTGAAGCTGGCGGACAATACCGGCGAGCCGTACATCAGCGCCACCGACAACACCATGATCGCCTTCGATGCCTTGCGGATCACCCCCCAGACCCCGTGCGAGTGCCAAGCGGGCGATCCGCCCGAGACCCGTGCCTGCGAGCGCTGCGGCACCCAGACCCGGCAGTGCGACGGATGCAACTGGCCCGACTGGTCCACCGTGGCGTGCGAGGACCAGGGCCCCTGCGAGGAGGGTGAAACCGAGTACGACGCCACCCTCTGCAGCGGCGACGAGGTGAGCCTGCGCACCTGCGGCGCCACCTGCGAGTGGGGCGCCTGGAGCGAGTGCGCGTCGCCACCGGTCGACGGGGGCGTGGGCACCGACGGCGGGGCCGGCGGCGACGGGGGCGTGGGCACCGACGGCGACCCGGATCCGGGTCCCGGCTCCTCGGGTGGCTGCGGCTGCGCCGCACCGGGCCCCGGTGCGGGCGCCGGCGGCGGGGGCGCGGGCACCCGCACGGGGCTGGGCTCGGGGCTGCCCCTGCTGTGCGCCCTGCTCGGCCTCGCGTGGCTGCGCCGGCGCCGCCGGCGGTGCCGGCGCTGCCGGCGCTGCCGGCAGTCCTGATGCCGGCCCGGCCCGCCCGGCCCGCCCGGCCGAAGACCTGCTCACCTGCGCCCTGAACCCGCTGCGGCTGGCCTTCGTGGGCTGGGATGGGCGGGTCTTTCCTTGCGTGAGCCTGGGCCTTCCGGTGGAAGGCGGCTTCGAGCGCTGGTGGGGCGGGCGCGCCCACCCCGTCCACCCCGTGTCCCCCCCGGTGCTGGGACACCTGGATCACGAGTCGCTGGGGGAGATCGACGCTGTACTTTCTGCCGGTCCCCGGGTTAACTCGACGGGCAGAGCCAAACCGAGCCAAGCCGAACCCTGACAGTAGGAGCGTGAGCGACGCATGCCCGAGAACCGAGAAGAGCCGATCCTGCGACTTGCCCTGCCCAAAGGGCGCATGAACGAGGGCGTCATCCGGCTGCTGGATGACGCCGGCATCGAGATCACCCGCGGTCGGCGCTCCTACCGGCCGGGCATCTCGGTGCCCGGCTTCGAGGTGAAGCTGCTCAAACCGCAGAACATCGTGGAGATGCTGCACGCTGGCTCGCGGGACTTGGGCTTCGCGGGCGCGGACTGGGTGGCCGAGCTGCAGGCCGACCTGGTGGAGCTGCTGGACACGGCCCTGGATCCGGTGCAGGTGGTGGCGGCGGCGCCCAAGGAGCTGGTGGCCGAGGGCTGGCCACCGCCGCGCCCCCTGGTGGTGGCCTCCGAGTATCGGCGCCTCACCCAGGACTGGATCGCGCAGCGGGGGCTCGACGCCCACTTCGTGCGCTCTTTCGGCGCCACCGAGGTCTTTCCCCCCGAGGACGCAGACTGCATCGTGGACAACTCTGCCACCGGGGGCACCCTGGAGGCGAATCAGCTCCAGGTGGTGGATCGGCTGCTGAGCTCCTCCACGCGGCTGTACGCCCATCCGGCGGTGATGCAGCACCCGCAAAAGCGCGAGGCGGTGGAGCGCCTGGTGCTGCTTTTGCAGTCGGTGCTCGAGGCGCGGCTACGGGTGATGATGGAGGTCAACGTGGACGAGGCCCACCTGGAGGCGGTGATCGCGGTGCTGCCGTGCATGCGGGAGCCCACCATCTCGCAGCTCCATGGCGAGAGCGGCTACGCCCTCAAGGCGGCGGTGCCCCGCTTGGATCTGCCGCGGGTGGTGCCGGCGGTGAAGGCGGCGGGCGGCACGGACATCGTGGTCACCGCGCTGTCGCACATCGTGGCTTGAGGTGCGGGCGCCCGCGATCGAGCTGTCGGGTGCGATCCCGGCGCGGCGCTCGGGAGGTCTGGGCGCGCTACCCGTTTTTGAGGACTTCGAAAAACACCGACCCCCGGCAAGACCGACACCCGAGAAAGGAGCCATGACGAAGCCCACTCCCGTTCCCGCCCTGGACGCGGTCACCGCCTACGCCGTGCCGCGCCCAGAGATCCCGGTGGACCTCGTGCTGGACGGCAACGAGGGGCAGCCGCCGCCTCCGGGCCTGCTCGCCGAGCTGGCCGCGCAGGAGGGTCCGGAGCTGCTGCGGCGCTACCCCCACCCGACGGCGCTGGAGCAGCAGGCGGCCGAGCGCTTCGGCGTGCCCGCCGATCACGTGCTGGTCACCGCCGGGGCCGACGACGCCTTCGATCGCCTGGTCCGGGCCGTGGTGGCGCCGGGGCGCCAGATGGTGGTCCCGGAGCCCACCTTCTCCATGATCGCCCGCTTCGTCCGGCTGTGCGGCGGCGAGGTGGTGTCGGTGCCCTGGGAGGGCGCGCGCTACCCCTTGCAGGCGGTGCTAGAGGCGATCAAGCCCCAGACCGCGGCGGTGGCCGTGGTGAGCCCCAACAACCCAACCGGCGCGGTGGCCAGTCGCGCCGCGGTGGAAGAGCTCTGCGAGGCCGCGCCCGGCGCGCTCATCGCCGTGGACCACGCCTACGTGGAGTTCGGCGGGGACGATCTCACCGCCCTGTGCCGGAGGCACCCCAACGTGGTGGCGCTGCGCACCCTGTCCAAGGCCTGGGGCCTGGCCGGGCTGCGGGTGGGCTTTGCCGTGGCCGATCCGGCGGTGATCGGCTGGCTCCAGGCCGCCGGCCACCCCTACGCGGTGAGCGGTCCCTCGGTGGCCCTGGCCTCCCGGTGGCTGCGCGCAGGCCAGGAGCGGGTGGCCCGCTTCGTGGCCCGCGTGGCCGAGGAGCGCGAGGCCCTCGAGCGGCGGCTCGAGGAGCTGGGGGGCCTCGTTTCGCCCTCGGCCGGCAACTTCGCCTTCGCCCGCGTCCCCGACGCCACCTGGCTGCGCGACGCCCTGGCGGGGCTGGGCATCGGCGTGCGCGCCTTCCCCGGGGATCCGCAGCTCGACGACGCCGTACGCGTCACGTGCCCCGGGGACGCGGCGGAGCTCGAGCGGCTGGACCACGCGCTGCTCACCTGGGGGCGCCCCGAGGCGCTCCTGTTCGACATGGACGGCGTGCTGGCCGACGTGACGCGCTCGTACAACCGCGCCATCCGCGAGACGGCGGCGCAGCTCGGGGCCGCCGTGACCGCCGCGGACGTGGCGGCTGAAAAGCAGCGCGGCGACGCCAACAACGACTGGATCCTGACCCGGCGGCTGCTGTCCGCCCGCGGGGTGGAGGTGTCCCTGGAGGAGGTCACCCGGCGCTTCGAAGCGCTGTATCAGGGCACCCCGCAGGCCCCCGGCCTGCATCGCGAGGAGTCCCTGCTGATCCCCCGGGAGCAGCTCGCGGCTTGGGCGGAGCGGTTCCGGCTCGGCGTGGTCACCGGGCGGCCCCGGCGGGACGCCGAGCGCTTTCTCGCGCAGCACAGCCTCACCGAGCTGTTCGACACGGTGGTGGTGATGGAGGACGGGCCGCGCAAGCCCGACCCCGCCCCCGTGCGCCTGGCGCTGCAGCGGCTGGACGTGACGCGGGCCTGGATGATCGGCGACACCCCCGACGACATCCTGGCGGCCCGGGCCGCCCGGGCGCTGCCCATCGGGGTAACCTGGGACGGGGAGGGCACCCCCGAGGCGGCCCTCGCCATGACCCACGCGGGGGCGGCCTGCGTGCTGTCGTCCCCGGCGGAGCTGCAGGAGAAGTTGCCATGACCCACGCGTGGGCCGCCTGTGTGCTGTCGTCCCCGGCGGAGCCAGAGGAGAAACGATCATGAGTGAACGCGGCGCCCGCGTGGAGCGGCGGACCCGGGAGACGGACATCGGGCTCACCCTCAAGCTGGACGGGACGGGGCACGCCCGGGTGGACACCGGGATCGGGTTTCTGGATCACCTGCTTTCCACCCTGGCCAAGCACGCCGGCTTCGACCTGGAGCTGCAGTGCGCCGGAGACCGGCACGTGGACGATCACCACAGCGCGGAGGACTGCGCCATCGCCCTGGGCAAGGCGCTACACCAGGCCATCGGGGCGCGGCGCGGTATCCAGCGCTTCGGCAGCGCCTACGCCCCGCTGGACGAGGCGCTGGCGCGCGCCGTGGTGGACCTGTCGGGCCGTCCCTGGGCCGAGGTCAGCCTGGCGCTGCAGCGGCCCGCCATCGGCCAGCTCGCCACCGAGAACGTGGGTCACGTGCTGCGCTCGCTGGCGCTCTCGGCGCGGCTCTGTCTGCACGTGGACGTGCTGCGGGGCGAAAACGACCACCACCGCGCCGAGGCGGCCTTCAAGGCCCTGGCCCTGGCGCTGCGCCAGGCGGTGGCCCTCACCACCGCCGACCCCGACGACGTCCCCAGCACCAAGGGCGTGCTCGAATGACCACCACCGAGGTGCGCATCATCGAGACCGGGGTGGCCAACATCGCCTCCCTCATCGCCGCCTTTGCCCGGCTGGGTCGCACGGCGCGGCTCACCCGGGACCCGGGGGAGGTGGCCGCGGCGCCCTACCTGGTGTCGCCCGGGGTGGGGGCCTTCGGCGCGGGCATGGCGCGGCTCTCGGAGACCGACCTGGTGGCGCCGCTGCGGGCGCGCATCGCCGCGGGCCAGCCCACCCTGGCGGTGTGTCTGGGGCTGCAGCTTCTGTGCGAAAGCAGCGAGGAGAGCCCCGGGGTGGCGGGCCTGGGCGTGGTCCCGGCGTCGGTGACCCGCTTCGGCGTTGGCGTGCGGGTGCCCCAGTTCGGCTGGAACCGGGTGACTCCGACCTCCGAGGCGTCGTTGCTCGAGCCGGGCTACGCCTACTTCGCCAACTCCTACCGGCTCGCCGAGGCGCCGGCGGGCTTCGGGGCGGCCGTGGCGGATCACGGCGGCCCCTTCGTGGCGGCGCTGCAGCGCGGGACGCTGCTGGCCTGCCAGTTTCACCCCGAGCTGTCCGGGGCCTGGGGCCAGGCGCTGCTGGGCCGTTGGCTGGACATCGGCGCGGCAGGCGCGGCAGGCGCGGCAGGCGCGGCAGGCGCGGCTGGCGCGGCTGGCGGGGCCGGCGGGGCCTTCGATACGATGGGAGACGGCTCATGCTGACGGTACGCATCATCCCCTGTCTGGACGTGGACGCTGGCCGGGTGGTCAAGGGCGTGCGCTTCCAGGGCCTGCGCGACGCCGGGGCCCCGGACGAGCAGGCCGCGCGCTATCAGGAGCAGGGCGCCGACGAGATCGTGATGCTCGACGTATCGGCCACGCCCCAGGGGCGCGCCACCCAGCTCGAGACCGTGCGCAGCGTGCGCGCTCCTCTGTCCATCCCCCTGTCGGTGGGCGGAGGCGTGCGGGAGGCCGACGACGCGGCGCGGCTGCTGGACGCCGGGGCCGACAAGGTGGGGGTCAACACCGCGGCGGTGACCCGCCCGGATCTGGTGGACGAGCTGGCCCGTCGCTTCGGCAGCCAGTGCACGGTGATCGCCGTGGACGCCCAGCGGGTCGCCCCGGGCGAGGGCTGGGAGGTGGTGATCCGCAGCGGCAAGGAGCGCACGGGTCGCGACGCCCTGGGCTGGATGCGCGAGGTGGTGGACCGCGGTGCCGGGGAGGTCCTGCTCACGAGCTGGGATCGGGACGGCACCAAGGAGGGCTACGATCTGGAGCTGATGCGCGCCGCCGCGGCGGCGGTGCCCGTGCCCATCATCGCCTCGGGGGGCGCCTCGGGGCCGGCGCACATGGCCGAGGCCCTGCACGCCGGGGCGGACGCGGTGCTGGCGGCTTCCATCTTTCACTACGGCGAGTACACCGTCGGGCAGGTCAAAGACCACCTGCGCCAGGCGGGCCTGGAGGTGCGGCGATGATCATCCCCTCCATCGATCTGCAAGACGGCCAGGCGGTCCAGCTCGTGGGGGGCCGCGAGCGCGCCCTGGAGGCGGGGGACCCCCGGCCCCTCATGGAGCGGTTCCGGCTTGCCGGCGAGGTGGCGGTGATCGACCTCGACGCCGCGCTGGGGCAGGGGGAAAACACCGCCGCCATCGAGCCGCTGCTCGCCCTGGGCCCCTGCCGGGTGGGGGGCGGCATCCGCGACGCGGCCCGCGCCCGGCAGTGGCTCGACCGGGGCGCCGCCAAGGTGATCCTGGGCACCGCCGCCACCCCGGAGGTGCTGCGGGAGCTGCCCCCCGAGCGGGTGATCGCCGCGCTGGACGCGGTGCAGGGGGAGGTGGTGGTGCACGGCTGGCGCACGCGCACCGGCGAGTCCATCCTGGACCGCATGCGCGCCCTGGAGGGCCTGGTGGGGGGCTTTCTGGTGACCTTCGTGGAGCGCGAGGGCCGGCTGGGCGGCACCGACCTGGAGCGGGTGGCCGCGCTGCGGGAGGCGGCCGGCGACGCGGCGCTCACCGTGGCCGGCGGCGTCACCGGCCTGGCGGAGATCGCCGAGCTGCACCACCGGGGGGTGGACGCCCAGGTGGGCATGGCCCTGTACACGGGCAAGCTGGAGCTGGGCGACTGCATCAGCGCGCCGCTCTCCTCGGATCGGCCCGACGGCCTGTGGCCCACCGTGGTGTGCGACGAGGCCGGCCGCGCCCTGGGGCTGGCCTACTCCGACGCCGAGAGCGTCCGCGAGGCGGTGCGGCTGCGGCAGGGCGCCTACCACTCCCGCAAGCGAGGCCTTTGGATCAAGGGGCGCACGTCGGGGGACACCCAGCAGCTTTTGCGCATCGATCTCGACTGTGACGCCGACGCCCTGCGGTTCACCGTGCGCCAGGAGGGCGCGGGCTTTTGTCACCGCGGCACCGACACCTGCTGGGGGGCGCTGTCGGGCCTCGCGGCCCTGGAGCGCACGGTGCAAGCGCGCCGGGACACCGCCCCGCCGGGATCGTACACCCGCCGCCTGTTCGACGATCCGGCGCTGCTTTCGGCCAAGCTGCGCGAGGAGGCCGCCGAGCTGGCCGAGGCCGCCGCGCAGGCCGAGGCCGCCGAGCAGGCCGAATCCGCCGCGCAGGCCGAGTCCGCCGAGCAGGCCGAGGCCGCCGCGCAGGCCGAGGCCGCCGAGCAGGCCGAATCCGCCGCGCAG
>CAYFWA010000276.1:4015-8234 GCA_964346625.1 uncultured Myxococcales bacterium | reverse complement strand
TACGCCACCACCGGCGTGTTGCCAATGAGGCGCAGAAGGGGGGGGCGGTGGGGTGGGTGAGGGTGGCCAGGGGGATTTCCATGGCGCGGGTGGCGCGCTGGAGGAAGGTGGCGAGGTGGGGCTCCTCGGGCCAGTCGCCGCGGGAGGTGTAGAGCACGGGGAGGCTCAGAGCGGCGGCCTCGACGTAGGTTCCGTAGCCGGGCTTGGTGATCACGGCGTCGCAGGAGGCGAGCAGATCCTCGAAGGGGAGCGCGGGATCGAGCAAGGCGGCCTGGGCGAGGGCGTCGGGGTGGCGTGCGGCCTCGGCCCCGGTCTTGACGATCCAGGTGACGCCGGGCAGCCGCGGCCAGCGCTGCAGGGGCAGCGTCATCTGGATGCCGCCGAGGGTGACGAGCACGAGGCGGCGGCCGGCGAGGGCTGGGTGGCGGCGGTCGATCTCGGCGCGGCGAGGGGTGCCCACCTGGCCGATGGGGCCCACCGAGCGCAGGGGGAGCCAGGAGGGGCCGGGCACCGAGGGCTCGGGCTGGATGAACAGCGCTACGGCCTCGTAGGCCTGGCGGATCTGCTGGGCGATGGTGGCGACCGAGGGGGGTGCCGCGCTCGAGGGGGGTGCCGCGCTGGGACCGACGTCTGGGGTCGGCGCCGGAGCCCCCGGCGGGGCTGGCTCCGGTTCGGGGTCAGTGGGCAGGTCGCCGCAGTAGTGCACGAACATGTCGTGCCAGTTGAACGAGCACAGGGCCACGGCGGGGATGCCGGCCTCGCGGGCGGCGGCCAGGGGTAGATACGGCACGTCGCACAGCACGAGATCGGGGGGGCCGTGGGGCGCGAGGCCGCGCAGGGCCTCGGCCTCCGCGGCCACGCGGGCGGGCCAGTCGCGGTGGAAGGCCTGGTAGGCGGCGAGGCTGGCGGGCCGGTTGACCACCATGGCGTCGTCCATGACCATGCCGACGCCGGTGTCGCGCTCGAGGCGAATGAAGGGGCCCTCGAGCCGGGAGCGCAGAAACTCCTCGGGCGCCCGGCTGTAGACGGTGAGCCGCAGCTCGGCTCCGAGACCCGGCTCGCGCCGCAGGGCGTTGACCACCGGCGCGCACTGCGCGATGTGCCCGAAGCCGTGATCCGAAAAGCAGACCAGCAGGTGCATGCGACCAGGTGTACCCCCTGCCCCGCCGAAACACAAAGTGCGTGTGCCCCCTGAGCCGTTTTCCCGCCGAGTCACAAAGCGCGCGTTCCTCCTGAGCCCCTGCCCCCCGGCCCCGCCGATACCCGAAGCGAGGGAGCCGGAAAGGAGATCACGGTGCAGGCGATGGCGGTCGGGGGGAGGGCTTGGCGGGGGCCGTGAGGACGGCCCAGAGGTCCCAGGCGGAGGGGATGTGGCGCAAGAGGGGGGCGTGCTGCAGCAGGCCTGCGAGGGCGTGGCGGCGAGCGCCTCGGCCCCCCTGGGCCCACAGGGCGCGGGCCATGCGCAGGGCGAGGACCGCCCGAACACAGGGTTCGGGAGGCGAGGGGCCCGCCTCGATCTGGAGGATCTCCAGCCAGGCGAGCTCGGGGAGCGCCACGCGGGCGCAGATCCGGCGCCGGATGCGGCGCGGCAGGCGCAGGTAGGCCCGCAGCAGGGCGGCCAGCGGCTTGCGGGGTCTCCCCTGGCCACGCTGCACGGTTTGCAGGGCAGCGATGAGCCGGTCGAGCTCCTGGGTCGGGTCGGGACGACGGGTCTTGACGGCGACCGGTCGGGACGGGGGACGAGGGGACATGAAGACCTCCATTGGCGCGCAAGCGGCGCGCAAGCGGCGCGCAAGCGGCGCGCAAGCGGCGCGCAAGCGGCGCGCAAGCGGCGCGCAGCTCTAGCGCGGGGACCCGCACGGACGTCAGGCGGCGGCGCCGGCCTTGGCTGCGGCTGCGGCTGCGTCTGCGTCTGCGTCTGCGTCTGCGTCTGCGTCTGCGTCCTTGGCCGTGGGCTTGGCCGGCGGCCTGGCGCCGGCCGGGGTGGTGGGCTTGGCGTCCCCAGCGCCCGGGGTTGCGGTCTCGGTGCCGGCGTCACCGTCGCCGCCTCCTTCGGCGTCGGGGTCGCCGTTGAGGGTGGCGCGGACCCGGGCCTCGAGGCGCTCGGCCACGGCGGAGTGCTCGCGCAGATACAGCAGCGCGTTTTCCCGGCCCTGGCCGATCTTTTCGTCGCCGAGGCGGTACCAGGCCCCGGAGCGCGACACGAGCTTCTGATCCACCGAGTAGTCGAGTACCTCGCCGAGCCGATCCACGCCGGCGCCAAAACGCACCTCGAACTCCGCCTTGCGAAAGGGCGGCGCGAGCTTGTTTTTCACGACCTTGACGCGGACCTTGTTGCCCACGCTCTCCTCGCCGGACTTGACGCCGCCGATACGGCGGATGTCCAGCCGCACCGAGGCGTAGAACTTCAGCGCGTTGCCGCCGGGGGTGGTCTCGGGGCTGCCGAACTTCACACCGATTTTCTGACGGAGCTGGTTGATGAAGATCACCGTGGCGCCGGTCTTGCTGGCCACGGCGGCCACCTTGCGCATGGCCTGGCTCATGAGCCGGGCCTGCAAGCCCACGTGGGTGTCGCCCACCTCGCCGTCCAGCTCGGCCTTGGGAACCAGGGCGGCCACCGAGTCCACCACGATGACGTCCAGGGCGCCGCTTTGACAGAGCTGATCCACGATGGCGAGGGCCTGCTCGCCGTAGTCGGGCTGCGAGACGAGGATCTCCTCGGGCTGCACGCCGATGGCCTTGGCGTAGCTGACGTCCAGGGCGTGCTCGGCGTCCACGAAGGCGCACAGGCCCCCTTGTTTCTGGGCCTGGGCGATGGCGGACAGGGCCAGGGTGGTCTTGCCGCTGGACTCGGGGCCGTAGATCTCGATGAGCCGGCCGCGGGGAAGGCCGCCGATGCCGAGGGCCAGATCCAGCCCCAGCGAGCCGGAGGGAATGGCGGGCACGTCCACTTGGGTGGCGTCGCCGAGGCGCATGATGCAGCCGCTGCCGAACTGCTTCTCGAGGTTGTGCAAAAGCTCCAGCACACCGGGCTTCTTGGCTTTGGGGTTTCTGAGGGTCATGGGGGCGTCCTTTCTTTCTTTCCAGGGGCTCGCGGGGGCTGTCCGAGCCGGGTTGTCGGAATTGTCGGTTCGTGGAAATCTCGGTTCGTGGAAATCTCGGTTCACCCTCGGCTCCGCTGTGCGCCCACCGAGCACGGGGGGGGCCTTCAGGGGTTCCGGTGTTTCAGCGCGGTTGCCACGGGGGCGCTGAGCGCGGTCGCCGCGGGGGCGCTGAGCGCGGTCGCCGCGGGGGCGCTGAGCGCGGTCGTGGCCGCGGCGGCGGTGGGCAGGGATGCCGCGGCGGCGGTGGGCAGGGATGCCGCGGCGGGGGCTGCCCTGGCAACGGCGGCACCTGGTCGGGAATCGCGGATCGTCCGGGCTGAGAGGGCCTTTGAGACGAGGCGGGCGGTGACAGGGGCAGCGCCAGCGGCGGCGGCTGCGGCTGCGGCGGCGGCGGCGGCTGCTGCTGCGGCGGCGGCTGCTGCGGCGGCGGCGGCTGCTGCGGCTGCTGCGGAGGAGGAGGCAGCGCCACCACGGGCCAGGGCGGCGTGACCCGGCGCGGCGGCGGGGCGACGCCGACCCGCGGCAGGCGCCCCACCTGCCGGCGCTGCGCCTCGGCTAGGACCGCGCCCACGCGGCGGCCGAGGAGCTGGAGGCGATCGTAGCGCGACGTGGGGAGCAGTCCGCTGCGCAGCGTCTGGTAGAGCACGCGGCGGTAGTCGTCCAGGGCCGCGCGGGCGCGCGCGAGCTCCCGCGTGACCGCCACGGCGTCCCCGTGGGCGGCGGCGCGGCAGCGCTTCGCCAGGCGCGCGGCGGCGGCGCACTCCAGGGCTGCGCCGCGCAGGCCGCAGCGCAGCAACACTGCAGACCACAGGGGCTCGTCCTCGCTGAGGCGGAATGTGAGGGCGGTGAATCGCTCGAGCTCGTGAGTGAGCCTGTCAGCCGGTGCTCGCGAGGCGACGCTAGCCGGGGCGGGCTTGCGGGTACGCACCCGCTCCGGCTCGAGCGTGGTTGTGCGCTGGCGGCGCGAAGCTGGCTTCGATGCCGGCTTTGGCACCGCTTTCGGCGGCGGCTCCAGCGCTGAGTGCGGCGTCGGCGCCGACTGTGGCGCGGGCGATGGGGACGACTCCGGCGACGGCGGCGCGGGCGACGGGGACGACTCCGGCAACGACGACGGC
>CAYFWA010000276.1:0-3915 GCA_964346625.1 uncultured Myxococcales bacterium | reverse complement strand
GCGCAGGTCAGCGTCGGCGCAGGTCAGCGTCGGCGCAGGTCAGCGTCGGCGCAGGTCAGCGTCGGCGCAGGCCTGCGTCGGCGGAGCTCGCTGGCGCGGGGAGACAAGGACGAAAGGACGAGGGGAAGGCGGGATGGACCGGGCGGAGGGCGCGCTGGCGCGCGCCCTGGGCGATTTGCTACTGCTCGCCGTCGGCGTACAGGTGGCCGGTGCCCACCTTGCGGCGCGAGGGCCGGTGGCGGGCGCGCTCGTGGCGGGGGCGGCGGCGCTGGCGGCGGGCGCGGCGGCGGCGCTGGCGGGCCACGCGGGCGTGGCTGCGGGTGACGCCCTTTTCCTTCATGCGCTCTAGCAGCGCGTAGAAGTCCCGGAACCGGCGGGCGGTGGTGGTGGAGCCGAGCACCACCGCCAGCACGTTGCCCGCGCCGGGCAGCCGCATGGCCGAGGCGAAGCAGTAGCCGGCCTCGCTGTTGAAGCCGGTCTTGCCGCCGTAGACGGGGTAGCGCAGCTTATGCACCAAAGCGTTGGTGTTGTAGTAGTGGATGCTGCGGCGCTTGGGCCATACCGGGTGCACGGTGTAGGTGCGCTTGCGCATGACCTTCTGCAAGATGGGCTTGAGCACGGCCTGCCGCAGGATCTTGGCCACCTCGTAGGCGGTGGAGATGTTGCCGTGATCGATGCCCACGGGGTCCTTGAACCGCGTGTGGCGCAGCCCCATCTTGCGCGCCCGGGCGTTCATGGCCGCCACGAGCTTGGCGGGCGACAGGCCCACCGCGCGGCCCAGGGCCGGCACGGCGCGGTTGTCCGAGGCCATGAGCGCGGCGTGGAGCAGATCGCGGTTTTTGAGCTTCATGCCCCGCAGCAGACGGGAGCGGGCGCCGCCGGAGGCGACCTTGACGTCGCTGAGCTCGATGGTGGTGACGCCGTCGAGCTTCAGGCCCCGCTCCACCACCACCAGGCTCGCCACGACCTTGGACAGGCTGGCGATGGCGCGCACCTGGTTCGCCCGCCGCTGGAACAGGACCTTTCGTCCGTCGAAGCTGACCAGCAGCACGGATTTTGCTTTGATTTCATGTTTTTTCGCACGGTGACGCTTTGCATCGGCGCCCCGCGGGCCCAGGCCCGCCATTCCCATGACCACGGCCAGGGCACAGACCATCTTGCTGTTTGTACCCAACATGACCTCCACCATAAAAGCCTGGTGCGCTGAGGGCCAATTTTTGCTCTTTTGCTCGAACTATCCGTTTTGAAACATTTTTGTCATGAAAGGGGCAATCGTGGTGGTCGAGATCACCGGAGCGACGCATTTTTCGGGTCGAGGGGGGACCCATCGGATTGCTCGCGCCGTAAAGAAGCTTAGCCTGTGAGGTCGAGACCCGCTCGCAGAACAGCTCGATCGAGGTGGAGCTCGCGCTCGCGCCCGAAGCCAGCGCCCGCTGCCCAACCGACCGACCGGCACAAACCGCGAGCGCAGCGAACGAGAGCCGCACCGAGCGGCGGAAAAAACGAACCGCACCTGCACGTGAGCATATTCCTCGAGGAGCGAATCTCCATGCACCAGTCATCCGAGACATCCGAGACATCCGAAACATCCGAGACATCCGAGCCGCTCGTTCCCGTTCCTCCGCAAGGTCGCGCCGACGTCGTATACGTGGCCGTGGCCGAGGCGCGCGGACACCTGATGCGCGCTTCGCAGATCTGCCAGCTTCTGCATGGCGACGGCCTGCGCGTGGCCCCCATGGTGTGCGGCCCGCGGGCCTTGGAGTTTTTCCAGGGCGCCTCGGGCATGCAGGCCGAGACGCTGTCGGTGGGCTACGCCCACGGCTACGGCCCCGACCACTCGCTCGACATCAACCAGAGCACCACCAACATCCTGTATTACACCTTCAGCCCCCAGGGATCGCGGGATCTCGGGGCCCTGAGCCGGCGCATGAGGGGCACGCGGGTGCTGATCAACGACCTGAGCACCACGCCGTGTCTGGCGGCGTTGGGCTGGATGGTGGGCGGGCCGCACCTGCTCAACGTGGTGTCGGAAAACACCTACTTCGCCCTGGTGAACGTGGACAAGCTGAACTCGAACCGGGTCAAGGGCGCGGTGGCCAAGAAGCTGATCGACTCGTTTTTCTACGCGGCGCGCACGAACGTCATCAACAGCATCGACCCGCGCAAGTGGTTCCATCGCGAGGGCGTATTGCAGTTCCTGCCGCCCATCACCCAGACCGCGGAGCGGGCGCGGCCCAGCGAGTGTCGCTGGCAGGGCGACGCCAAGGGCAACCGGCGGCTGTTCGTGGCCTACTTCAACCCGGAGTTTCGGCAAAAGGAGTTTATCGGCCGGCTCAAGGAGACCGCGGCGCGGCACAACGCGAACCTATATCTGGTGAGCGAGTACGCGGCGGACTGGCACGCCGACCTGGCCAACGAGCGCACCCAGATCGTGCGGCAGGACTTCGGCATGGCGAACCTGGTGCGCGAGGCGGACCTGGTGATCACGGCGGCGGGCCTGGCGCTGCCGCTGCAGAGCTACATCGCCGGCACGCCGCAGCTCGTGGTGAGCAACCCGGCGCACATCGAGCACGCCCGCAACGCCGAGATCATGCGCCGCGAGCAGATGGCGTTCGTGGTGGATGGCTGGGACGACGTGGTGGCCGGCGCGGGCAAAGCGCTGGATTTGGGGCAGGAGGCGCACCCCGCGCTGCCGGAGCGCACCGCCCGGGGCTGGCGCGACATCGTCTCGGAGCTGGTGGACAGCGCGGACATCAGCCTGCGGGGCGCCATGCCGATGATCCGCTCGTTTCGCCAGCCGCTGGTGGCGCGCTAGGCCTGCCTGCCTGCCCGAATCCGCACGATCCACTCTTTATCCCACTGTTTTCCGATATGCCGCTCGCACGCGTGGCCAAACAAGTGTGTACCTCATGTCGCAGGACTTGCGATGAAAATCGAGCCTGGTATACGTGGGGGGGCTCGCTGGCCGAGCGAGAGAGACGACGACTGAAAAGGTGGTATTTGGTATGCAAAAAGGGTTCACCCTCTGGTTCACGGGGCTTTCCGGGGCGGGCAAGACCACGATCTCGTCGCGGGTGGCGCCGATCCTGCGGCAACGCAGGCCCAAGGTGGAGGTGCTCGATGGGGATGTGATCCGCGACAACCTGTCGACCCGGCTCGGGTTCTCCAAGGAGGACCGCGACGAGAACATCAAGCGCATCGGGTGGATCTGCGAGCTTTTGACCCGCAACGACGTGGCCACCCTGGCTGCGGCGATCTCGCCCTATCGCGCGGCCCGCGACGCCGTGCGGGCCCGGGTGCAGCCCTTCGTGCTGGTGTTTTGCGACGCGCCCCTCGAGGTGCTGGCCGAGCGCGACGTCAAGGGGCTGTACAAGCGGGCCATGGCCGGAGAGATCAAGAATTTCACTGGGGTGGACGACCCCTACGAGCGCCCCGAGACACCCGACGTGCACCTGGACACCGCCTACACCACCATCGAGCACTGCGTGGGGCAGGTCATCCAGACCCTGGAAGAAAAGAGCCTGATTCCAAAAGAGTAGCGCGAGCCAACCGGACTCCGTTCGGGGGGCCATCGGGGGGCCATCGGGGGACCATCGGGGGGCCATCGAGGACCATCCGCCGGGGAATGAACGCGGGAACGCGGGGACGGTGTTCGAAGGGAACGCGGGGACGGTGTTCGAAGATTCGAAGTCGCGCCAGTCACTACGAAGCCTGGTGGTGTCAACCGCTTGGGAATGAACGGGGGCATACGTCCCTGCCATGCCGATCGGCCGATTCGCGGGATCCCGCGTCCTCCTCCACTCTGGCTTCCCCGCCTCGAGCTTCAAACTCCGTCCCCCCCTCTTTGGTCTTGGTTTCAGTTCTGATTGAACTGTCACGCCAACTTCGAATCTTCGAACTCCGTCCCCCTCTTTC
>CAYFWA010000275.1:5135-8261 GCA_964346625.1 uncultured Myxococcales bacterium | reverse complement strand
GAACTCCAAGCTACGAGCTCGGGGCTCGGGCTCGTAGCTTGGAGTTCGGGCTCGGGGCTCGGGCTCGGGGCTCGGGCTCGGGGCTCGAGCTCGGGGCTCGGGCTCGGGGCTCGGGGCTCGGGCTCGGGGCTACTTGATGAGACGTCGCTTCATGGACCACAGGGCGAGATAGCCGAAGCCGCCGGTGAGCAGCAGGAGGTAGACCACCTTGAGCGCCGGGTGGGCCTCTGACTCGAGTCTGAGCGATCTCATCCGGGGGCTCCTCGGTGTTCGCTGACGACGAAACGCGGCTCAGAACATTGGTATATCAGCGGGACGAGCCCTTAAGGGAGCCGGGGCCGCGGATGCTGGGCCGCCGCGGAGCGTCGGGGATCGGCATGACCCGGGGAAATGCGTTGGGGGGACCCCCGCTACCCGTGCTAGGCTGTTTTCAACGAGGGGCGCTCAGGCCGTTCGGGTGGATGCGCGTCGGCCCGAATTGGACACGGTTTTTGCATGGGCACGGGGGGGGGAGCCAACGGAGTCATGAGCCGAGACCACGATTCAGAAGAGACGGCCAGGGGGCCACGAGACCTGGCTCACCGTTTTGGACAGGACGGTTTCTACGCGCAGCTTTTCGCGTCAGCTCCGGTGTCCCTCGTGGTGGTCGACCCGGACGACACCGTACGGGAGGCCAACGACGCCGCGCGGGCGCTGTTCGGGGAGATTCTCGTGCGCGCCGGCCGGCCGGTGGACGAGCTCGGCGCCGCCGCGGAGGGGGGGGAGTTGCAGGCGCTGTTCGAGGAGGTACGACGCTCCGGTCGGCCGGCCGGGCGGATCCTCTGGTTGCGGACCGCGCGCCGGGAGAGGGTGTTCCCGGCCCGGGTGGATCTCGCGGGCGCGCCGTCGGCACCGAACCCGGGCGGTCCCTCGCCGCCGCTGCTGCTGTGTGTGGTGGAGCTCGAGGGCGACGAGCAGCGGGAGGTGGAGCGTCGGCTGCTACGAAGCCAGCAGCGCAAGGACGAGTTCCTGGCCATGCTGGCCAACGAGCTGCGCAATCCTTTGGCCCCGTTGCAGTCGTTGACCCAGCTCGTGGAGCAGCGCCCGCAGCTTCTCCAACACAACAGCGACATCGCTCGCTCCATGCAGCGGCAGGTGGATCGCATCCTGCGGCTGGCCGACGATCTGGGCGACGCCACCCGGATCGCCCGCGGGGACATCGTGCTTCGCCGCGCGCCCCTGGATCTGGTGGAGCTCGTGAGGACCCAGGTGGTGTATCATCGCGAGGCCCTGGAGGAATCGGCCCACAGCCTGGTTCTGGATCTGCCCCAGGATCCCGTGATGCTGGTGGGTGACGCGGATCGCCTGCACCAGGTGCTGGCGAACCTGCTGGACAACGCCATCCGCTATACGGATCCCGGCGGCCACCTCCGGATCGCCCTGCAGCAGCGCCCGGTGAGCCCCGACGCGTCGGGACCCACCGCGGGCCGCGGCGGGTCGGGTAGCCCCGAGGTGATCCTGCGCGTGGAAGACTCCGGGGCCGGGATCCCGCCGGAGAGCCAGCAGGCGATCTTCCAGCCGTTCCAGCGGTTGCGGGAGGCCTCGGCCAGCGAAAAGGACCGGTCCTACCGGCGTCGCGGTGCCGGGATCGGGCTCGCCCTGGCGCGAGCCCTGATCCGGAGCCACGGGGGGGCCATCGAGGTCGAGAGCGAGGGGGTCGGCCAGGGCTCGGCGTTCATCGTGAGGCTCCCGGTCGGAAGCGAATGGCCGCCCGAGGAGGCGGAGCCCGAGGAGGCGGAGCCAGAGGAGGCGGAGCCCGAGGAGGCGGAGCCCGAGGAGGCGGAGCCAGAGGAGGCTGGAACCGTCCCGTCCCGCGGCGGGGTTTCGGGCTCGACGCTTGCGCCGGGGGCACGGCCCCGGGTCCGTCGCTCGGCCGTGCAGCAGGCCGTCCCTTGCGTCACGGAGGAGCCCGCGGAGCCTCACCTCCGGGCGCGCGTGCTCGTGGTGGACGACGATCTCGACGCGGCCGAGTCCCTTACGGCGCTGCTCGAGCTCGAGGGACACGAGGTGCGCTACTGCACCAATCCCTTCGAGGCGCTGGAGATGACCCCCGGCTACCACCCCCAGGTGACCTTCGTGGACATCGGCATGCCCGTCATGGATGGCATCGAGCTGGCGCGGCGGCTGCGAAGACAGCCCGGGGGTCTCGACACGGTGCTGGTGGCGTTCACCGGCTGGGCAGAGCCCGAGGAGGGCTGGGCGCAGGAGGGGCATTTCGACGATCACCTGCTCAAGCCCCCCGATCTGCAGCGGCTCACCCGCATCATCGAGGCGGCCCTCGAAGGGAGCTCCGGGCAAGCGCCGGGCTGATTCGAACGCTGCTAGCAGGAGGGTCGGCGCCGCAGACACAGGCGCCGGATCTGCTGGAGCACGGCCTCCTCCCGGGCGGCCAGGGTCTGCGCGTCGTGCAGATCGCTGCCCACGAGCTCGCCGGCGATGTCGGCGGCCCCGAAATAAAACAGGTGCAGCCCGGTGATGGACAGCGCGAGCTGGCGGGGGTCCTGGGGCGCGAAGGCGCCGGCGTCCATTCCCGCTTGCAAGAAGCCCGCGATGGCGACGAGCACCGTCTGGACGACGAAGTCGCCGCCCTGGTCGAAAAACGGGCCCCGATCCAGCATCTCGCGCAAAAGCAGCTTGCCCGCGTTCTCGTGGTTGCCGAGGTAGCGCACCACCAGGCGGCCGAGCCGATCCAGGCGGACCCGGAAGGAGCCCTCGTCGAGCCGCGCCTGCTCGATGAGCTCCCCGAGATCGGTGATGGTCTGTTGCAGTGCCTCGCGGTACAGCGCCTCCTTGCTGGGGAAGTGGTGAAACAGGGACGCCTTGCTGAGCCCCGCGTGGCGAGCCACCTCCGCCATGCTCGTGCCAACGTAGCCGCTCGCGGCGAAGCGCGCCCGGGCGATGCCCAGCAGGTCGGCGCGCTCGATGGGCTGGCGAGGGCGACCCGCCCGTCGGCGCGGTCCGGTTCCCCGCGCCGCGGAGCGCGGTGTGCGACGTCCTCCCGGTGTGCGACGTCCTTCCGGTGTGCGACGTCCTTCCGGTGTGCGACGTCCTTCCGGTGTGCGACGTCCTTCCGGTGTGCGACGTCCT
>CAYFWA010000275.1:0-5035 GCA_964346625.1 uncultured Myxococcales bacterium | reverse complement strand
TTCCGGTGTGCGACGTCCTTCCGGTGTGCGACGTCCTTCCGGTGTGCGACGTCCTCCCGGTGTGCGACGTCCTCCCGGTGTGCGACGTCCTCCCGGTGTGCGACGTCCTTCCGGTGTGCGACGTCCTTCCGGTGTGCGACGTCCTTCCGGTGTGCGACTGCCAGGTTTTCGTTGGGTGCTCTCCCGGCGCGCCGGGTCTGCTTCGTCGGTCATGAAGCCGAGAGTAGCGGCTTTCGGGTTGACACTCAACCGACCGGTCGGTAGATTTTGCACGGGCCGCGACCCGGAACCCCGGTCGTTCGGGAAGGGCGGGCTCGCAAAGATCCAAAATAGGATGGAAATCATGGAAATCCGCGCCGCTATGCTCGCCGGCAACGAGCCCCTGCTCGGCCTGTGTCGGGAGGCGCCCCTGCGGGGTGTGGTCAGCGCGTACGTGGATCGAGCCCCCGATTTTTTTCGGTTCAGCCGATTGCAGGGCGAGCACAGCCAGGTTAGAGCAAGACCTACTTCGCCGACCTGCTGTGGATGCTTGGCAGCTACTTCGATGGCAGCGTGGACGCGCAGGTGCTGGCCCGGCAGCGGTCGAAGTGGTGGAGGGACCGAGGGTACCACTACGACATCATGAGCGCGCGGGACTGGCGCCCCACGGCCATGCTCTACCCCTACCTGCTGTGGCAGAGCCGCAAGCTGCTCACCTCCCGCCACGACACCAGCCAGCTCTTCCTGTACTACAACCAGGCCCCGGAGCTGTAGCCCGGCGCGGCCCCCGGCTCTCGGATCCGGTGGCCGGTTCCGGTGGCCGGATCCGGTGGCCGGATCCGGTGGCCGGTTCCGGCGGCCGGTTCCGGCGGCCGGCTCCGGTGGCCGGTTCCGGTTCCGGCGGCCGGCGACGGGGTGTGACGCCCGGCGTCGCCGGATTTCTGCTATGCTGGCGGGGCAGCACGATTCCGGGTACCTAACGCTACTTGCGGAGACTACGTCGAATGAAACGATCCATCGAGACCAGGTGTGGGCTTGCGGACCGCGGTATTCTTCTCGTTTTTCGCCAGCGCGCCAACCGGCGGCTGCCGGGGAGGAGCCGTCACGGGAGGGCCAGGGCTGTGGCCTTGGCCTCTACTCTGGCGCTGGTGATGCCCGCGCTGGTGATGCCCGCGCTGTTGACCGGCCTGGTGACCACCGCCGGCTGTGACGAGGAGCTGCCCAACGACTTCGCCAACGAGCCCGGCGGCAACCCGCTGGTGCCCGAGATCGCGCTGCTGCCCTTCCCCTCGGACTACTACCTGGAGCCGGATCCCGACACCGTCACCGGGCGGCGGGTTCGCTATCCCCAGGAGGGGCTGCCCGACAGCGTGCCCGCGGAGATCTTCACCGACGCCGACGGCTTCACCATGTCGCCGGCCATCCTGGCCTGGCTGCCCGGCGGCTTCGATCCGAGCCGGCTGCCGGATCCGGGTGACCCCGGCGCCACCCTGGAGGACGACAGCCCCGTGCTGTTGGTGGACGCCGCGTCCAACGAGCGGGTGCCGGTGCTCGTGGAGCTGGACTCCAACACCGACGCCGTGGAAAAGCAGACGCTGATCCTCCGGGCGCACCGTCGGCTGGATCCGGACACCGCCTACGTGGTGATCCTGCGCGACGCGCTGCGTACCCGCGACGGGCAGGCGCACTCGCCGGGTGAAGCCTTCCTGGCGCTGCGCGACCACCGGCCCACGGCGGATCCCGCCGTGGAGCGCCTGCGGGATACGTTCCAGACCATCGTGAACCCCACCCTCGCCGCGCAGGGGCTCACTCCCGAGGAGGTGGTGCTGGCCTGGAGCTTTCATACCCGCTCGGAGGCCAACGTCACCGATACGCTGCTGGCCATGCAGCAGATGGCCTGGGAGGCGGCGGTGGGCGACTACACCATCGTCGAGGATGCCCTGGACGACAACCAGGAGTACCGCCTCATCGACGGCACCTTCGAGGCCCCGAGCTTCCGCGACGAGGCCGGCTACGTGCAGCTCGACGGCGACGGCTTGCCCGTGCGACAGGGCTACGAGGACACCCCCTTCATGCTGATGATCCCGGTGAGCGTGGACGAGCCGCGGCCGGTGATCCTCTACGGCCACGGCTTTTTCAGCTACTATGACGAGATCACCTACGGCGGCGTGAACAAGCTGTGTCGCGAGCGCCGCTACAGCGCGGTGGCCACCAACTACGGGTTCAACTACGAGGAGTCGGGCGAGCAGTTCATGATCCTGAGCGATCGCCTGGATCTGTACCCGCGGCTCATCTCGCTGCACCTGCAGCGGCTGGTGAACTTCACGTCGCTGCTCAAGCTCACCCGCGAGACGCTCGCCAACGACATCACGTCAAACGGCGCGGGGGGATCGTTTCACCCGCTGGACGGCTCGCGCATCCACTACTCCGGCATCTCCAACGGGGGGACCTTCGGCTTCACGCTGGCGGCCACCTCCCCGGCGGTGGAGCGGGCGGTGCTCATCGTGGGGGGCGGGGGGCTGACGCACTTTCTGCAGCGGGCGGTGAATTGGTACGACTACATGCCCTTTTTCGAGGGCACCTGGGACGACCCGCTGGAGATGCAGCTCATCCTCAGCCTCATGCAGGGGCAACTCGACCCCATCGACTCCATCAACTACGCGCCGCACCTGATTCGGGACCGGTTCCCGGGGCTGCCGCCGCTGCGGGTTTCGGTGCACATGGCGGTCAACGACAGCCAGGTGCGCAACGTGCTCACGGAGTGGACGGTGCGCTCCGCGGGGATCCCCCTGGTGACCCCCTCGCCCAAGGACATCTGGGGCCTGGACACGGTGGACGCCTCCTCCCTCGACGATCCGGATCTCGACGCGGTGTTTCACGTCTACGACGAGCACGTGGAGGCGCCGCCCCAGGGCAACCTGCCCCCGGACGAGGACAACGGCACCCACGGCTCGGTGCCCAAGAGCGCGCCGCTGCAGGAGAGCTGGTACCAGCTCATCGAGCACGGCCGATTCGTCCAGGCCTGTGACGGCGCCTGCGATCCGGACTGAATCCCGCCCCTTTGCCCCGTGGCCATCGATTTCGTCCAGGTCTGCGACGGCGCCTGCGATCCGGACTGAGGAGCCCGACCGCTCCCGAGATGGGGCCATCGACAGTCCGCGTCGAGGGGCTTGCGCCGGCGGCGCCCCGGGGGGCAAAGTACCCCCCATGACGGTGACGGATCGCGAAGTGGATCTGGAGTTCGACCGCGCGCACCTGTGGCATCCCTACACGTCGCTGCGGGCGCCGCTGCCCACCTACCCCGTGGTCTCGGCCGAGGGCGTGCGGCTGCGGCTGCGGGACGGCCGGGAGCTGGTGGATGGCATGGCCTCCTGGTGGTGCGCCATCCACGGCTACCGCCACCCCCGCCTGGACGCCGCGGCGCGGGCGCAGCTCGAGCAGATGAGCCACGTGATGTTCGGGGGCCTCACCCACGCGCCGGCGGTGGAGCTGGGCCGCCGGCTCGTGGAGCTGACCCCGGCGCCCCTCGGGCGCGTGTTCTTCGCCGACTCGGGCTCGGTGTCGGTGGAGGTGGCCCTCAAGATGGCCCTGCAGTACCAGGTGGCCCGGGGCCGGCCGGGACGGCACCGCTTTGTCACCCTCCGGGGCGGCTACCACGGCGACACCCTGGGCGCCATGAGCGTGTGCGATCCGGTCACCGGTATGCACCGGATGTTCGCCGGCCATGTTCCCCCCCAGCTCTTCGCGCCCCGCCCCGCGTGCCGCTTCGACGAGACCTTCGAGGAGGCCCACATCGAGGAGCTGGCGCGCCTGCTGGCGGCGCACCACGAGGAGATCGCCGCCCTGATCCTGGAGCCCGTGGTCCAAGGCGCCGGCGGGATGTGGTTCTACTCGCCGGCGTGGCTGGCGCGGGCGCGGGCGCTCTGTGACGAGCACGACGTGCTGCTCATCGCCGACGAGATCGCCACGGGCTTCGGTCGCACCGGGCGGCTGTTCGCCTGCGAGCACGCCTGCATCGCGCCGGACATCCTCTGTGTGGGCAAGGCGCTCACCGGCGGCTACCTCACGCTGGCGGCCACGCTGTGCACGCCGGCGGTGGCCGAGGGCATCGCCGCCGACGGCAGCGGCGTGCTCATGCACGGCCCCACCTTCATGGCCAACCCGCTGGCCTGCGCCGTGGCCGGCGCGTCGCTGGCCTTGCTCGAGGAGTCGGGCTGGGCCGAGCGGGTGTCGCGGATCGAGGCGCAGCTCGCCGCCGAGCTCACGCCGCTTTCCACGCACCCGGCGGTGGCCGACGTGCGGGTGCTCGGCGCCATCGGGGTGGTGGAGCTGCACGAGCCGGTGGAGCTGGCCGCCATCCAGGCGCGCTTCGTACAGCGCGGCGTGTGGATCCGCCCCTTCGGCCGCCTGGTCTACCTGATGCCGCCCTACGTCATCGAGGAGGCGGACCTGCGCCGGCTCACCACCGCGGTGCGCGAGGTCATCGGCTCGTGAGCGCGCCGCGGGCGCCTTCGGCTTTACCCGAAGCGGAGATGGAGTACACTCCGGGACCATGACCGACACCCATGAGACCGACCCCCACGAGCTGAAGATCAGCGATTTGCAGCAGCACGAGCGCCTCGCCTTCGGCTGCCTGGTGCGCATGATGCTGCGGTCCGACGGGCACTTCACCGACGAGGAGGAGGCGCAGGTCAACCGCCTCGGCGAACAGGAGCTCGGCGACGCAGGGGCCATGTGGCACCTCATCTCGGCCTCGGCGGCCGTCTACCCCGAGGAGAAGGACGGCAAGGCCGAGGTGCCCAAGGTGATGCGCCTGGGGGCCCGGGTGTTGATCCTGCGCGTGCTCGAGCGGATCGCCGCCGCTGACGGCGTGGACACCCCCGAGGCCGACCTCATAGACTGGGTCAAGACCCAGTGGGGCTGAGGGCCGGCCCGTTTCCCACGACACCCTGGGAGTCGCGCGGGCGCGCGCGGGCTTCGATCCATGAGCTACGGGTGGTGCGGAAGGCATCCTCGCTGCCGCGGTGCGTGGATTCACTGCGCAATGGATGCGTGC
>CAYFWA010000274.1:0-8279 GCA_964346625.1 uncultured Myxococcales bacterium | reverse complement strand
GAGGCCCCCGAGGCCCCCGAGGCCCCCGAGGTCTCCGAGGGGCCCGAGGCGTCGCCGCGCGCCCTGCGAGGCGATGAGCAGGAGGTGGGTGGCACCCGCTGGCTCTGGGTGCTGCTCGGGGCGCTGATCATGGGCGGCATCGCCTTCGGGGTCGTATTCCTGGTGCTGCGTACCGAGTTCCTGTTTCAGATCCGGGATCCGGCGCTGCGGTTCTGGGCCTTCGAGGGGCTCACGGGCATCGGCTACCTGGTGGGCGGTTTCCTGGTGGCGCTGCTCTCGCCGGGGCGCACCACCCGTGAGCCCATGTACGCCGCGGTGCTCGCCTTCGCGGCGCAGACCGCCCTGCTGTGGTATCAAGGATGGGTGGCCCTCACGCCCAAGGTATTTCTCGCCATGGGAGCCATCGACGGCGCGCTGGCCTGGGTCGGAGCGTGGGTGGGCGAGCGGAGCACGGGCTCGAACGCTGAAACACGCCGGGATTGAGTCAGAAGCGCCGGGCCTGCGCCACAGCCGAGGCCAGGGAAAAGGCCACAGCCGAGGCCAGGGAAAAGCCACGGCTGAGGCCAGGGAAAAGGCCGTGGCCGTGGCCGAAAAAGAGCTAGGACCAAGCCATGCTGCTGGTTGTGGACGTCGGCAACACCAACACCGTGATCGGCATGTTCCAGCAGGAGCGGCTGCTGGCCAACTGGCGCATCGAGACCCGCCGGGGCCGCACCGCAGACGAGCACGGCATGCTGCTGCGGCAGCTCATCTCGGTGCGGAACCTGAGCCCGGATCTGGTGCGCGCCGCGGTGCTGTCCTGCGTGGTGCCGCCGACCCAGTCTGCCGTGGAACGAGCCATGCGTGACACATTTCGGGTGGAGCCCCTGGTGGTGGGGCCCGGCATCAAGACCGGGATGCCCATCCTCATGGACAACCCGCGGGAGGTGGGCGCCGATCGCATCGTCAACGCCCTGGCCGCCTGGCACCGCGAGCAAAAGGCGTGCATCGTGGCGGACTTCGGTACGGCCACCACCTTCGACGTGATCTCGCCCCACGGAGAGTACCTCGGGGGAGCCATCTGCCCCGGGCTGGTGATCAGCGCCAACGCCCTGTATCAGCAGGCCGCCAAGCTGCCCCGGGTGCCGCTCGAAATCCCACCCCACGTGATGGGAAAAGCCACCGTGGAGTCCATCCAGTCCGGGCTGGTCTACGGCTACGTCGGGCTGGTGGACGGCATGGTGGCGCGCATGCGCGAGGAGCTGGACTTCGACGTGCAGGTCTACGCCACCGGTGGGCAGGCGCTGATCGTGGCCGAGCACTGCCGCCACATCGACGTGGTGGACGCCCACCTGACCCTCGACGGGCTGCGGATCCTGCACGAGCTCAACCGCTGACCGGGGCCGCACCCCCCACCGCAAAGCGCTGTGCCGCTGGTACCTTGACCACACCGAATCATTGTTTTATAGCTGCGGGGTTTGCATGAGGTCCATGCCCAGGCCTGGCCTTGGGCCTAGGAGCGACCCATCCCCGACATCTCGAACCGTAGGACGCGGCGACAAGGCGCCGTTTGGCATCGCGGCACGGAAGCCGCCCAGAGGCCGCCCTCCGCGAGAACGGACGCGGCGGGCCGAGCGCGAGGAGCAGGATGAAACGTTACGACACCCAGGACATCCGAAACATCGTCATCGTCGGACAGCGCGGGGCTGGCAAGACCAGCCTGGCCGAGTGCCTGCTCTTTACCAGCGGAAAGACCACGCGGCTGGGCAGCGTGGATGACGAGACCTCCACCTTCGACACCGAGCCCGAGGAGATCAAGCGACACTCCACCATCCACGCCGCGGCGGCCTACGCGGAGTGGAAAAAAACCAAGATCAACATCTTGGACACGCCCGGCGCCCTGGACTTCCACTTCGACACCCGGATGGCCGTCCGCGTGGCCGACGGGTCGGTGGTGGTGGTGAGCGCTCCGGACGGCGTGCAAGTGGGCACCGAGAAGGCCTGGCAGGCCATCGGGGAGCGCGGCATCCCGAGCGCGGTGTTCATCAGCAACATGGACCGCGAGCGGGCCAACTTCGCCGACGCCCTGAGCTCGGTGCAGCAGAGCCTGTCGCGGGTGGCCGCGCCGCTGCAGGTGCCCATCGGCCAGGAGCAGGAGTTCAAGGGCGTCGTGGATCTGGTGGCGCAAAAGAGCTACCGCTTCGCCGACGATGGCAAGACCATGCAGGAGCAGGAGATCCCCGCGGAGCTCGCGGACGAGGTGGCCGAGTACCGCGAGAAGCTCGTGGAGGCCATCGCCGAGAGCGATGACGCCCTCATGGAGAAGTTCTTCGCCGAAGAGATGACGGACGAGGACCTGCGCAACGGGCTGGCCGCGGCCATCAAGCAGGGCAGCCTGGTGCCCGTGCTGTGCGGCTCTGGCAAGCGCAACATGGGTGCCCAGCCGCTGCTGGATCTGGTGGTGGCCCACCTGCCGTCGCCCGATCAGGGCCCCGCCTTCACCGCCCAGAAAGGCGGCGAGACCGTGGAGCTCGAGACCGACCCCGCCGCGCCCTTCGCGGCCCTGGTGTTCAAGACCGCCGCCGCCGACATCGGCAAGATGACCCTCATGCGGATCGTGCAGGGCAACCTGGACGCCGACCAGACCATGCTCAACACGGCCAAGGACGCCAAGGAGCGATTCGGCCAGCTCTACGTGCTGTCGGGCAGAAAGCGCGAGAACCTCGACAAGGCCTCCGCGGGCGACATCGTGGCGGTGGGCAAGCTGAAGGTGACCCGCACCGGGGACACCCTGGCCGATGAGAAGAACCCCCTCGAGTTCACGCGGTTGGAAAAGCCCCTGTCGGTGACCCGCTACGCCGTGCGTCCGAAGTCCAAGGCCGACGAGGACAAGCTCGGCACCCGCCTCAACGAGATCCTGGAGGAGGACCCCACGCTTTCGGTGGAACGCGATCCGGACTTCGGCGAGATGGTGGTGGGCGGCACGGGCCAAATCCACATCGACACCACGGTGGATCGCCTCAAGCGCGCCGGGGTGGAGGTGGAGATGAGCCTGCCGCGAATCCCCTACCGGGAGACCATCCGCAAGCCGGTGGGGCGCACCGAGGGGAAACACAAGAAACAGACCGGCGGCCGGGGCCAGTTCGGAGTGGCCTACATCGAGATGAAGCCCTTGGCCCCAGAGACCGATGACGACAACGTCCAAGACCTCGAGTGGGGCGGGCGATTCCAGTTCATCAACTCCATCTTCGGCGGCTCCATCCCCAAGCAGTGGATCCCGTCGGTGGAAAAGGGCATCAAGGACCGGATGCGCAAGGGCGTCATCGCCGGCTACCCCGTGATGAACGTCAGCATCAACCTCGTGGACGGCAAGTACCACGACGTGGACTCCTCGGACTTCGCGTTCCAGCTCGCCGGCTCCAAGGGCTTCCAGGCCGCGGTGAAGAACGCCAGCCCGGTGCTCCTCGAGCCCGTCTACCAGATGGAGATCACCGTCCCCGAGGACAGCATGGGCGACATCATGGGCGACATCACCTCCAAGCGTGGGCGCCCCATGGGCTCGGAGAGCAAGGGCAGCTCGGTGACCATCCAGGCCCAGGCCCCGCTGGCCGAGATCCAGCGCTACGCCGCGGACCTGGAGTCCATGACCTCGGGTCGGGGCAGCTTCACGCTGGTCTTCGACCACTACGAGGAGGTGCCCGCCAACCTGGCCGAGAAGATCATCGCCGCCTCCAAGGTGGAAGAGGACGAGGAGTAGACGCGGAGTAGGAGTAGGAGCGTAAGAGTGGGAGTAGGCCCCGGGTTCCCGCGCCGATCCGCTCCTCGCTCCCGGAGCGCCCATGCCCCTCGAACGTACACCACTGCCCGAAGCCGAGCTCCCGGAGGGGCTCGCGCAGTTTTTCGGCCCGGGAGTGCCGGCCGGCAAGGTGATGATGCTCGCCCGGGGCATGGCCCCCAGCCTGAGCGCCCCGGATCTGGTCACGGGGCTGTACCAGGCCAGCGTCCACGAGCACGAGAAGATCCGGGCCGCGGCCACCCGGTCCGCAGAGGATCTGCCAGACAACATCCTCGAGGGCGCGCTCCAGGCGCCGCTGCACCCCGTGGTGCTGGACTTCTACGCCGAGGTGTGCCGCGGACGACGGGCCCACCTGGAGCGGATCCTGTTCAACCGCCAGACCGCGGACGAGACCTTCGTGTGGCTGGCCAAGTCCCTGGGCAACGACGAGCTGCTCGAGATCATCGCCAAGAACGAGGAGCGGCTGCTGCGTCACCCGCCCATCATCGAAACGCTGTATCTCAACCAGCACACCCGGATGTCCACCGCCAACCGCTGCGTGGAGCTGGCGGTGCGCAACCAGCTCGAGCTGGATATTCCGGCCTACAAGGAGATTGCCCGGGCCCTGGGAGCCGAGCCCCGCTACGAGGATCCCGGGGACCAGGAGCTGGCCGACGCCGCCGCCGACGCCGCGTTTTCCCAGGCGGTGGCCGAAGGCGACCAGGAGGACCCCTCCGAGGAAGAGCTGGAGTCCGAGCGTGACCAGCTCCGCAAAAAGACCAGCATGGTGGGGATGACCATCACCCAGAAGATCCGCTTGGCCATGATCGGCACCGGCTACCACCGGTCGCTACTTTTGCGCGATCCCAACCGCGTGGTGGCCATGGCCGCCATCAAGTCCCCGCTGATGAAGGAAAACGAGGTGGTGCGGGTGACCCAGAGCAGCTCGGTCAACGATGACGTGGTCCGCTACATCGCCTCGAACCGGGACTGGCTCAAGCTCTACCAGGTCAAGGTGGGCCTGCTTCGCAACCCCAAGACCCCCCTGCCCACGTCCTTGCGGTTGCTGCCCCACATGCGGGTGGGAGACCTGCGCAACCTGGCGCGCTCGCGCAACATCCCCTCGGCCCTCAAGCAGGCCGCCCAGCAGATGCTCAAGCGCAAGGGGTGAGCATGGGGTGGCTGCTGACCCCGGCGTGGCTGCCGACCCCGGCGTGGCTGCTGACCCCGGCGCGGGCGCTGCTGCGCTACTTCCAGCGCCTGGCGGCGACGGGGGTGGCGCCCGGCGCCGCCCTCGCGCGCGCGGCCCGTGGCCAGTGGAACGCCGTGCGTGACGCGATGATCCTCATCGCCGTGGCGGCGGTGGCGGTCCACACCGTGGCCCTGGCGCGGGTGTTCGTGGTGGGCTGGGATCTAGGCTTTCGCGAGGGGATCAACGAGATCTCCTGGAGCCTCGGTCGACGGCTTAGCCCGGACCTGCTCCTGCTGCTGGGGATGGTGGTGGTGGTGGTGGCGCCGCTTCGCATCAGCGGCCGGCTCTCCTTCGATCGGGCGCTGGCGCTGGCGGCGGCCTGCTGGATGCCGCCGTTTCTCACGCGCCTGGCGGGCACGGTGATCCGCACGCAGCTCGGTTACCCCCCAGCCCGCTTCCCCCACGCCCCGGAGTGGTGGATCGCCCTGGGATGGGGCGCGCTGCTGGTCGCCTACGCCCTGTTTTCGACCCTGGGCTCTCCCCGGGAGGCCACGCCGCCTCATGCCTGATCCCTCACGCAACTCCGGGCCCGCCCCCACGCGGGGTCCCACGGCGCCGACCGCGGGGCCGACCGCGGGGCCGACCGCGGCGCCGGCTTCCGAGTCGGAGCCGCCTCGCTCCGGCCCACCGCCGCTGCCCCCGCGAGCCCGCTGGCTGGGATGGGCGCTGCTGGTGGCCGCGCTGGGCGTGCTGGCGCTCAACGTCGTCTGGGTGGTGCGCAACTTCTCCGCGCTGCGGGTCGTGGGGCCCGGTCAGCCCGCGCCGGGCTTCGATCTCCGAACGATCCACGGCGACCGGGTGCGGCTCTCGGATCTACGCGGGCAGGTGGTGCTCATCGACTTCTGGTCGGTGACCTGTCCGCCCTGCCTCGAGTCGCTGCCCCACCTCAACGAGGTGGTGGACACCTTCTCCCGGCAGCCGGTCACCGTGCTGGCCATCCACGCCCAGGGCGGCCCCCGCTGGCGCGCCCTCGCCCGCCGCGAGGCCACGCGGCTGGGGCTGCGCTTCCCCGTGCTCGTGGACGATCCCCGCGGCCGGACCTCGAGCGCCTACACGGTGCGGGTGCTGCCCACCGCCGTGCTGGTGGGGCCCCGGGGCCGGATCCGCAAGGTCTGGCGGGGCGCCACCGACGTGGAATCCCTCAAAGCGGAGATCCGCGACGCCCTCGCGCAGCGCTCCGCGCAGAACCGCTAGAGCACCGATCCGCCCCACTATGCGCCTACTCCTTGCGGTACTTGCAGAAGCAGCTCTTGATGCGGGGGCCCAGCGAGCAGCTCTTGCGCGCCTTGCGCGTCACCTGCTTCTGACACTCCCAGCACGCGCTGCCGTCGCACGGCTGCGTATAGATCCGCAGGCAACGGTACCCGTTGACCCGAAAGCAGACGCACTCGTAGCGACAGCGGACCGCGCGGGGTGACGCCGCGACCGGCCGCGCCGCATCGGTGCGCCTCACCGCAGCGGTGCGCCTCGCCGCACAGAATCGCCTTCCCACGGGTGCGGAGCGCGCGGCGGGATCGAAGCGCACCGCGCGGCCGAGGCGCTGGGCAGGGACCGCCCCGTGCGATGGCGACGGTGCCGCTACGGTCGGCGCCAACGCCGACCCCGATAGCGCCACGAAGAGGCTGATCAATACGGTGATCATGAACCGCCAGTTTGCATCAGCCCCGCCGGTGCCGCAAGGACGCCCGGCTCCAAGCCATTTGCGCTGTGCCCGCCGCCGGCCGCGCCGCCGGCCCCCGCGCGCCGAGCCGAGGGCCAAACGCCGGCGCCAGGGCACGATATCCCTCGAGTGCGCAAAATTTCGGCACACCTCTGCCTCGGCTCCCCCATCGGGCCTGGTTGCTCGGGTCGGGCCGCCGCTCAGGCGTCCGGCTCCGGCGTCCGGCTCCGGCGTCCGGCTCCGGGGGGCCGTGTCGAATCCTGCGCAGGGGTCGATGCAGGGGAAGGTGAGCGGGAGGTGCGGGAGGCTCCGCGCTACGCCTCGCGGGCGACCGGCGCCGTCTCTCCCTCCGCGGAGGCCTCGCGCTCACGATACCACTGCAGGGTCCGGGCGATGGCCTCGCGGTGGGGGGTCGGATCGGCGGGGAAGCGCTCCTCGAAGCGCGACGTGTCCATGACGAAGGGGCGCTCGAACTGGTAGGCCGTCTCCTGCAGCTCGCGCATCATGGGGCGAAACAGGCCGAGCAGCCGGAGGAGCCAGCGGGGGGCGACGCTGATCCGGGGCTCGCGGTCGAGCTGCTCGAAGACCCACGTCACGAGCTGCCGCGTGGTGACCGGCTCGGCGCTGGGGATGTGCCAGGCCCGTCCCAGGGCCTGTGGCTCGCCGGCCAGCGTGAGGAGCCCGTCGGCGAAGTCCTCTACGTAGGTGTAGGTATGCAAGGTGTCGACGTCGCCGATCAACTGCGCAGGCTTGCCCGCCAGGGCGCGGCCGAAGACCTGGGCGCCGACCGCCGACAGGGTCACGCCGGGACCATAGAAATCCGAGCTGCGCCCGATGGTGGCCCGCACGTCTCCCCGGTGGTGGGCCTCGATCAACATCCGGGACGCCTCGGCCCGCGCCAGGCCCTTGGGGCCCTCGGCCGCCAGGGGCAGATCCTCGGTGAGCGGGCCATCCACCGGCCCGTAGGCGTAGAGGTTATCAGCGTAGACCAGCTCGGCTCCAGCGTGGGCGGCGGCGTCGATGATCCCCGCCATGATGGGGGCGAGCCCGTGGCGCCACTGTGGATACGGAGGGCAGGCGGTGTGATACACCACGGCGGCGCCCCGGCAGGCCTCCCGGGCGCGGCCCGGATCCGTGGCGTCGGCGCGGACCCGCTCCACGCCTGCGGGTACGGCAGCGCGGCCGGATCGGTTGACGGCGCGCACCCGCTCCCCGCGGGCGGCCAAGCGACTGACGAGGGTATTCCCCACCGGGCCGCCGGCTCCGAAGACCACGGACAGGGGAGCGGCGCCCATGTCGCGCGTTTTCGGGGGGGTCGGAGCGTCGACGGTTTCCTCTTCGATCGGATGGGTCATGGGCCTTCTCCTTTCCGCAGCGCGCCATCCCGACAGAGGAGGAGATGGCGCGCTGGCTTGGGGTTCATCATGCGCAGGGTGCGGCGGTCGCGTGCAGCGAGGGGTTGTCCCGAGGAGACGAGGGGAGCCCCACCACTCGCCACGGGGCGTCCAGGGGCAGGGAGATCGAATACCCAACGTAAGGCCCCGATCACGAATAACTCGATCGTTCAGGCCGCCGATCCATCCCGGCTGGCTGCGTTGCTCATCGGTTGAATA
>CAYFWA010000273.1:3658-8284 GCA_964346625.1 uncultured Myxococcales bacterium | reverse complement strand
GCCCGGGCGACGTCGTTTGGCCCTTGGCGAGGCGCCCGAGGGCCGCCGCAGGGGGCGGGGGCCGGCGGGGCGCCGGGCGGAGACCACAGCGCAAATGGCTCTGGGGGCGGGTCGGTTGCATGCCCCGGGGGGGACCTGCTATAAGGGCTCGAATTTCGACCAACCGGGATCTCGGCCTGGGCCGGGGCGAATGGGCGGAGAGCGAAAGAGAGGCGAGGCGAGGCGATGCGAAGGAAGCAGCCCGCGCCGATACGGTCCCGGCCGCAACCCGTAGAGGACGACGCGAACGTGGAACCCGCGGTTCAGAAACGGCGTAGCTCCGGACACGTGCTGACCCTGGTGCGGGAACAGCCCGCGCCCGCGCCCCAGCCGCCACGGCCCCGACGCCGCGTCCGCACGGTGCTGAAGGTCGTCGTCGCCCTGTCGGTGGTGCTCGCGGCCCTGGTCGCCACGGCCTACGTGGTCTACGAGCAGCTTCAGGACAAGGCCGCCCGGAAACAGTACCAGCGCGCGGCCCGCATCGCGCAGCTCGATACCCCGGTGGCCTACGGCCGGGCGCTGCGGATCCTCGAGGGGCTTCAACGGGACCGGCCGGGAGACGCCCGGGCCCGGCTGGAGCAGGCGGAGATCCTCGCCATGCTCTGGGGCCGCTTCGACCGTCGCGATCAAACCCACAAGCGCGCGAGTCAGGCCCTGCAGCGGGCGCGCGCGCGCGACGCGGAGGCGGATCGCCTCGCCGCGGTGAAGGGGCTGCACCTGCTGTACGAGGGACGCTTCGCCGAGGCCGCTCGCCACGCGGAGTCGGCAATGCTGGTGCACGACAAGTCCGCGCGGCTCGGCTACGTGCTCGGCATGTCCCGCTACTACCTGGGCGATCTCACCGCGGCGGAGGCCACGCTGAAGCTCGCGAGCAGCCAGCAGGCCAGCTTCCTGCCGGTGCGGGTGGCGCTGGCCCGCGTCGAGCGCCAGCGGCGCCGGTTCGAGGCCGCCTCGGCGCACCTCGAGTACGTGCTCGCGCGCAGCACCCAGCACCCCGAGGCGCAGCTCGAGGCACAGCTCTTGCGGCAGGCCCAGGGCAAACCGGTGGGGCGCTCTACTTTGCACCGGCTGGGTCGGCGGGTGTCGTCCTTCCCGCCGCTGCGGGCCAAGGTCTTGCTCGCCCAGGCCCGGCGCCTGCGGCGCGCGGACGACATCGCGCGAGCCCGCGGCCTGCTTCAGCAGGCCGCCCAGGCCGCCCCGGCGGATCCAGAGATCGGCCTGGCCCTGGTGCGGGCGCAGCTCGGGCCCGGAGGCGACGGGCGCAAGGCCTGGGCCCTGCGCGACCGGGTCCAGAACCGGGCGCGGGAGTTTGTCCTGGCGCCGCCGGTGTTCGCGGAGGCAGCGCTGAGCGTGGGCCGGCCCGACGAGGCGATGCGCTTTCTGCGCCAGCCCCTCAAATCCCTGGGCGGGCAGCAGGTGCGAAGCCGGGCCCGGGTGGTGCGCGTACGCGCCGCCTGGGAGTTGGAGCGGCCAGCCCTCGCGTACGGCGAGTGCGACGCCCTGTGGAAACAGCGAGCCGCGAAGCGCAGCTCGCGGGAGGTGGTGGCGTGTCTGGCCCACGCGGCACGTACCCGCGCCGATCGTCGGCTGCGGGCGCGCACCGAGGGGCTCCGCGGCCGTTCGCAAAAGCTGGCTCGGGCCTTCCGCCACCTGGTGCGGCGTCGGTACGTTCAGGCGGTGGAGCAGCTCACGCCCCTGGTGCGGGCCCGCGAGCCGTCCCCCGACACCCTGATGCTGCTGGCCGAATCCCTGCAGCGGATCCATCGGCCCGCGGCGGCCATCCCCTTCCTGGAGCGCGCGGTGAAGCTGGGGGCGCGCTCGGTGCGTACCCGTCTCGCCTTGGCCCAGGGACTGGTTAAGGCCGACCGGGCCTCCGAGGCGAGCAAGCTGCTCGACGTCCTGGTGAAGCAGAAGCCGGTGGGACCCCGTACCCTGCTGGATCTGGGGCGGCTCGCCCTGGCCCTGGAGCGTCTCGAGACCACCCGGGCCATCGCCCGTCGCCTGGGGCGGCTCCACCCCACCTCGGGGCACGCTCCCTACCTGGAGGGGTTGGTGCTGCTGCGCGGCAAGCGGCAGCGTCGCCAAACCCGCACGCAGCTCGAGGCGGCGCTCATGCGCGAGCCCGGACACCTCGAGAGCACCCTCGCGCTGGCCCGGCTGGCCTTCGCGCGCGGGGATCTGCACGGCGGGCGCGCGCTGTACGACCGGGCCCACCGGCTGTCGCATCGGGCGCCTGAGGTCATCCTGGCCCTCGCCCGCGACTACTTCGAGCACAACCGGATCCGGGCCGCGCGCAAGGCGTACGTCCGGGCGGCGCTGGGCTTCCGGCTGCTGGGCGCGCACTACCGCGCCGCGGAGGTGCTGGCGGAGCTGGGGCATCGCCTCTCGGGCATCGAGCACTACCGCCACCGCGCGGTGAAGCGCATCCTGCGCTGGGCGCTGCGGCTGTCGAGTCGGCCCGCCCGGGCGCATCTGTACATGGGCCGGTTTTTCGAGGCCCGCGGTCGGCTGGACGAGGCCCTGGCGGCCTATCGCCGCGCCACCCGGCACGGGCCCGAGATCGCCGAGGGGTTCTACCACCTCGGATCCCTGCTGCTGGCCACGCGGCAGGACGTGACCCAGGCCGAGAACGCGTTGCAGCGCTTCCTGGATCTCACGCGGCGGCCCCGCGGACGCAAGGCGCACAACGCCCGCTCCTGGGTGCTGCGCATTCAGAAGCGTCGCCAGTATCTCGAGCGGAAGAAGTAGTCGTGTCCCGGTGGTGGATCGCGCTGGGAGGGAGGCTGCGGGGTTGAGACGCGCTACCTGGATCCTGCTCGTGGCGGTGCTGGTGATCAACGTGGGGGCCCAGGCCTACGCGCTGCCGGTCACCGACTTCATCCGCTACCGCTCCACGTCGGTCGCCACCGACACGCTGCTGCGCTTCGGCTACTTCGCGCTGATGCTCGCCACGGCCTTCTTTGAGGCGCTGCTTTTTGACGAGCTGGTTTACCGGGGCGCCTGGCGACGACGCTTCTTCGGCGGTGAGCGCCAGCAGCGCGACGGGCAGGAGCTGCCCCCCCAGGACCCGGCCGCCGCGCTCACCGATGAAGAGCTCAGTGACGAGGCCTTCGAGCAGGCCATCGAGAAGGAGGGACGGGGCTGGCGGCGCCTGGTGGCCGAGAACTCCGTGCCGTTTTTTCTCGCCTTCTTCGTGCTGCTGGGCGGCAACATCCTGCTTTTCAACTCCCTCAACGGTTGGTTCGACGCCTACTACAGCAAAGTGGGCCACCTCATCACCCAGCTCCGCTCCGACGACGCCGAGGCCCGGCGTAAGGCCATCCTCGGGATCTCCTATCACCGGGGGGCCAAGATCGAGCGCCTCATCGTGAAGCGGCTCGTGGAGGGGACCCCCAAGGAGAAGGTGTGGGCGGCGTGGGCCCTGGGCTACCGCCGGAAGATCGATCTTCCGCCGGCCGACGGCGAGACCATGGACAAGGGCGAGCTGCTGCTGGTGGAGCTCCTGCAAAAGGGCACCGAGCGCCAGCAGCGCGTGGCCACCGTGGCGGTGGCGCGCTATATCGAGTTCCGCAAGGAGCGGGCCACGGCCAAGAGCCTGCCGGCGCTGCACGCCCTGCTCGAGGATCAGCGCAAACAGGGAGACATCCCCGTGGAGACGGTGCTGGCCATGGGCTGGTTGCGCCAGCGCGACACCGTGGAGGTGCTGGCGACGCTGCTCACCTCCCAAGACCCCAGCGCAGCGGGGAAGGGCACCGGCAGCGGCGACGCCGAAGGGCGCGGAAGCCGCGCCGGCGCCGGTGACGGCGACGGCGACGGCGACGGCGACGGCGACCGTGACGGCGGGGTGGACATCACCCGGGCCACCGCGGCGGCCTGGGCCCTGGGTCGGATGCAGCACCTGGTGTCGGTCAAGCCGCTGCTGGGGGGTCTGCGAAAGGCGCCCCCCCAGGTGCGCTGTGGCATCGTGGACGCCCTGGGGCGCCTGGGACACGCCGCGTTCATCTCCAAGGCGCTCATGGACGAGTTCGTCCGCAAGCAGTCGGATTTCATTTGCGACAAGCAGGCCATAATACTGCGCCCCGATGGTCGGGGCGAGCGGATCCACGACAAGGTGCACCTGGTGGGCTCGGCCAGCCGCTACCGGCTCCGGATCCTGCGGGTGATGAACAAGATCGGTTTTTTGGACGACGCCTTGCCGTGGCTCAAGCGGATCGGTGCCGACCACAGCCCCTATCACAAGCTCGTACGGCGCTACGCCCGCTCACGCTACCGCGCCCTCGAGCGGCTCATCGAGCAGGACCGCTGAGGTTCTCTCCACCGCGAATTTGGGCTACCCTCTGGGTTTGATCCCTCGATCTTTCGCGCCCCGACGGTGAAGCGCCTTCTACGCCGGATCGAGCCTTGACCTACAGGATCCAGTCGATACGAGCTCGAGCAGAGCGACACGGACCCCCTTGGGGGTCCCCCCCGGCCGTGGGGTTCGTGCTGTGCGCGCTCCTCGCTTCGGGCAGCCCCGCTCGCACCCAGGGAGCCTCCGCGGCCAAGGAGCGCGAGGCCGATCCGGCGCCCGCGCCCGCCTCCCGCCGC
>CAYFWA010000273.1:0-3558 GCA_964346625.1 uncultured Myxococcales bacterium | reverse complement strand
GGAGCGCGAGGCCGATCCGGCGCCCGCGCCCGCCTCCCGCCGCGTCTCCGCGGCCAAGGAGCGCGAGGCCGATCCGGCGCCCGCGCCCGCCTCCCGCCGCGTCTCCGCGGCCTGTGACGGTGAGGGGCGCACCGGCTGGATGCTGCGTCAGACGTTGGTGGGGCTCACCAACGCGTTGGGGGGGTTCTATCGGGCCAAGGCGGCGTGGTGCCGGCCCCTGGTGCGGCGCCCCGGGCTGCTGTGGAAGCTCAGTCAGCTCGAGATGGGGCCCTTCGTGTTCGTCACGCCGTCCTTTTTGCGCGGCGGCGGATCCCTGGAGATCGTGCCGCTGTCCTTCCTGGTGCTGCGCTTGTCCGTCTCGGGGGTGTACTACTGGATCCTACCGGGGTTTCGGGCGTCCAACTACTTTAGCGCGGGCAGCTACGATCGGCAGTGGCCCTCCAACGGCGTCGTCAACGATCTATCGGTGGACCGCGGCAATGGCGGCGGGCTGAACTTGAGCGCGACCCTGGTGCTCCGCGCCGCCGTCCCCCTGGCGAAGCTGGAGCGCGGCCCCCTGGAGCTGGTGGTGCTCGACTCCTTCGCCGCGGAATACTGGTACTTTCCGCCCCACGCCTACTACTACAACCAACGGGCCGACGCGGTGCTGGCTCGCTCGGACGTGGGCCTGTTCAACACCGCGGCCCTGCTGCTGGGCTTCCCCCTGACCGCCCGCGTGGACATGCGCGTGGGGGTCACGGACGCGCTGCTGGTGCTGCCGCGCCCGGGCCGGCTGGCCTGGCACCAGGTGGGCGGGCTCGTGATGTTCCCCATCCGCCTGTCCCACCCCCGCGTGGCTGGCCTCACGGCCTTCACCCGCATCACCGCCTACACCCACCACCACAACCGACAGCTCTCTTTCGCCTGGAACTTTCTCGTCGGCGCCGATCTCGCGCTCCGTTTGTAGATGTAGCGTGTAGTCTGCGGAATTCGTGGGATGAGCTCGAGAGTCGGCGGTGTGCGCCCCCCCGAGCGCTGCGTCGGGGTACCCCATGGGCATTTTGGGGGGGGAGCGCTTGGATGTGTCCAGTTGGATGTGTCCAGGCCGTTGAATGGGGCCAGGATCCGGGCTACTATCTTGTTCTCCCAGCTTGATCGCGCCGGCGGAAGTCGAAGGCGGCGTGCAGTGGCGTGCAGCGGGCACAGCGGCCGTGAGGCGGGCGTGCCGTGAGCGGCGGGTGCGTGCGGAACGAAACGCGGCGAGCCGCGGTGAGCCGAGCCGCGGTGAGCCGAGCCGCGGTGAGCCGAGCCGCGGTGAGCCGAGCCGATCGGGCGGAAGAGACAGTGTGAAGAGAGTGGAACCGAGCCGGGTCGGTCGAGCAAACCCGGCTCGCATCGAACCGAACCGGGTTTGCCGAGAAGACCCGAGTCGAGGATCATGTGGCGATGAGTGACGCTCCTGACAAAGCCCCCGCTCAAGGATCCGCGGAGACGGGGGGGACTGCGGAGGCGGTGGGGACCGCGGAGACGGGGGGGACACTACAGACACCCGAGGCGCTGGAGCCCGGCGCGGTGATCGGGGAAACCTATCGCCTGGAGGAGAAGCTGGGCGAGGGTGGGCTGGGCCCGCTCTATCGCGCGGTGGACGTGCGATCGGACACCCAGGTGGCGCTGCGGGCCCTGTCGGCGGAGGTGGCGCGGCCCGAGGTGGTGGAGGCCATCGGGCAGCAGGTGGAGATCGCCACCGAGCTGGACCACAAGAACATCGTCAAGACCTTCGGCATGGCGACCGAGGGGGCGTTGCACTTCGTGGTCACCGAGTACCTGGTGGGCCAGTCCCTGCGGGAGATCATCGAGAAGAAGCGGCGCTCCAACAAGCCCTTCACCCTCAAGGGCGCCTACAACATCGTCGCGCACCTGTGCAACGCCTGCGGATACGCTCACGAGACCACCTTCCACGGCGCGCTGCATCCCGGCAACGTGCTGGTGACCCGGGCGGGACGGGTGAAGGTCTCCGAGCTCGGCTTTGCCCGCGCGCTTTCGGGTCTGGGCAACTTCGAGACGCTGCTGGGCGGCAACGGATATCTGTACCTGGCTCCGGAGATGTCCCAGAGCCCGGCGACCGCCGACGCCCGCGCGGACATCTACGCCATCGGCGTTCTGCTCAACGAGCTGCTCACCGGGCGGTCTCCGGCCGACAGCTTCGAGACGCCCAGCTCGGTGCGCCCGGGGCTGCCGGTGGAGGTGGATCAGGTGATCGGCCGCTGTATGCGGCCGGTGCCCGATGAGCGCTTCGACACCATCCAGGAGCTGAAGCTGGGCCTCATGGGTGCCCTGGAGGGCGCCGACGATGCCCCCGCGCCGGCGCCCGCGCCGGCCATGGACGGGCCTGCGGCTGGTGCAGCGGCCGCGGACGACTTCGACGTGGACGTGGACGTGGACGTGGATCTGGGCGGCGAGGACGCGCCGGCCGCGGCGTCGACAGCGGCGGGCGCGAGCGCCGCCGCGCCGGCCGCGGCGACTCCCGCGCCCGCTGCGGGTGCCCAGGGCAAGGGGGGCGCGGCCGGGCTGCCCGCGGATCTCCCGCCGCCACCGGCAGAGGACGACGATCCCTTCGGAGCGGGGCTGTCCGGCTCCGGAGCTGGCGCCGGCCCGGTGTCCGGGGGCGGCGACGCCTTCGATCTCGACGGTCTGATCTCCCAGTCCTCCGGGGAGGACGAGGAGAAGTACCTGATCTCCAAGAAGGGTCTGGACTTCGGGCCCTTCAGCCTCATGGAGGTGAAGCGTCAGATTGCGGCCGGGGACATCCGCCCCCAGGACACGGTGGTCGAGCAGGATACGGGCAAGCGGTCCAAGGTCAAGTCCCACCCGCTGCTCAAGGACTTCACCAAGGAGGTGGTCCGGCGTAAGGAGGCGCAGCGGCGCGCCGAGGCCGAGGTCTCCACCGAGGCCGTGGAGCGGCGCAAGAAGCGGGTGCTGGTGTTGGGGGTGGTGGCGGCGGTGGGGGTCATCGCCGTGGCCGTGGGGTCGATCCTCATCTACCAGGGGATCGCTCGCAAGAAGAGCGGGCCCACCGAGCGGGGAGGGGACGAGCTGAGCTACCAGGGCAGCGACGAGGATCCGTCGGGCATGCGCAAGAAGGGTCGCCGCGGGCGGCGGTGGCGGGGGCGCCGGGGGCGCCGCGGCTCGGTGGGGCTGAACAGGAAGGTGGCGGCCAGCGAGAGCTTCGACTTCGGCGGCGGGTCCATGGGGGGCCGGGAGCGGCTCAGCGCGGGGGTCATCAAGTCGGTGATCGACAAGCGCCGCAACCGGGTCGGCAACTGCATGGTCAAGGTGGGGGCGAAGCGCATCAGCGTCTTCGTCCAGGTCAAGGGCAGCGGGAAGCTGGCCTACGTGAGCGCCAAACCCAAGTCCGCGACCCGCTGCGTGCGGCGGGCCCTGGCCGGTCTGCGCTTCCCCAAGTTCAACGGCAAGCTCACCCAGGGAAACTACTCACTGAGCATGTGACGCGCATTGGCGCCCGAGGCTCGATGGGCTCGATGGGCTCGATGGGCTCGATGGGCTCGATGGGCTCGATGG
>CAYFWA010000272.1:4423-8316 GCA_964346625.1 uncultured Myxococcales bacterium | reverse complement strand
CCCCGCAGGCGTGCGGCGGCGATGGCCGGGCTGAGGTTCTCCAGGCTCAGCTCGTCCACCAGCACGAGCACGTCCCCGGCCCGCAGCCCCGCCTTGGCCGCCGGCCCGCCGGGCACCAGCTCCTGGATCACGATGCGCTGCTCGTCGCGGGGCAGTCGCCCGAGCACCACGCCGATCCCGACCAACGAGCCGGTGAACCGGCTCTTTTGACGCCGGTACTCCGCGGGCGTGTAAAACACCGTGTGCGGATCCAGCGTCTGCAGCACCCCCTTGATGGCGGCGTACTGCATCCGGTCCCGCGGGCTCTGATCCCCGAGCGCTGCATCGAGCCACCGCAGGGCCACCAGCAGGCGGTCGCCCATGGGGAGCCAGCCCGTGAGATCCGCCGTGGCGAAGCTCCTCCGCTTCCCGCGCACTTCTACCTGCAGCACGCCCTGGTCGTCCGGGGCCTCGACCAGCACCTCCGGCACCTCGCCCTCGATGCGCGTGAGGCCGGCGATGAATGCCCGCTTGGGGGGCAGCCGCTTGGGATCGTAGTATGCCTTGGGCAGCCCGGAGACGACGTTGGCGAAGGTCACCGGGTTCCAACGCGGGTCACCGGTGCTCCCCTGGGGCTCGGCGGCCGCGCGCCGGGCGGCCGTCCGCCGGGTCGGGGCCGACGTTCCGGGGGTGGGGGCGAGCAGCAACGCGCACGCCGCGAGCAGGAGCGAAAAGCCCCCCGACCAATGAGACGACAAGGAGCGCGACGAGGACATGGCCGGAATCCTACCACCGAAGCACAGTCACCCGAAACAGCCTACCGAGGAGGCCCGCCGGGCGCCAGGTGCGTCACGGGGGACATCCCTGCGCAGTGTCTTCCCCCTGGTCCTGCCCTGGATTCTGGTCTTGGCCTCCCTGCCGGGCTGCCCCCGACCCATCGTCTGTCCGAAAAAGCCCTCCTCGCACTTCGTGGATCCCGAGATCGTGGCCCTCACGCCGGAGCAGCGCCGAGCCGATTTGCGTTTTTTGACCGGGCTTTTGCAGCGCAGCTATCCGCACCTGCAGCAAAAGAAGCAACGCTTCGGCGTGCAGGTGGGGGTGATGGTGGACGAGCACCGAAAGGCCGTCATGAAGGCCGTGAATCGCTACCAGTACATGAACGCCGTGGACCGGATGCTGCTGGCCTTCCATGACGGGCACCTCACCACGCGGGGCTACCGCCGCAGCTTCCGGCGCACCTACCGGCCCATGGGCCACCGCCCCCGGCCGCGCCCGCGCGAGCGTCCCCGCCCCGTGCGCGTGGACGTCGGGCTCACGCTGCGCTACCTGCCCGGCAAGGTGGTGGTGGTGCGCGTCCGGCCCGGCTCCTCGGCCGAGCGCGCCGGCGTGCGCCCCGGCGACGTGCTGTTGCTCGTGGGCGACAAGCCGGCGCTGTCGCGCCTGGGCCAGTCGCTGCGCTGGCGGAGTTGGGCCCGGCTCGCCGCCGGGTTGCAGCTCGCCGCCAGCCGCGTGATGGTGGGTCGGCCCTGGTACCCCGACACCCCCATGCCCCGCGAGCGGGTGGTGCTGATCCGGGGCGACGAGCGCGTGTTCCTCACCCTCGCGGGCGCTCGCAGCCCCGGCCGGCCGGAGCGCGCCTTCGGGCTTCGCCCGGCGCGCTGCGGGGCGCAGGTGCTGCGCGCCCGCAGCTTCGCCGGCCCACGCGAAAAGCTCTGGGGCCGCCTGGCCTCCCTGCTGGAGCAGGCCCGGGGGGCCCGGGCGCTGGTGCTGGACCTGCGGGGCAACCGCGGCGGCTCCCAGGGGATCGCCCACCGGCTGGTGGCCCGGCTGATCTCCAAGCCCCTGGTGGCCGGCGAGTACCGCTACCTGCGCACACCGGTGCTGTCCGAGCGGGTGCCCATCATCCCCAAGCTGCCGGCCAACCCGCAGGACCCGCGCTGGACCACCTGGCAAAAGGATCGCATCGAGCCGGCAAAGCGTCCCTTGCGCCTGCCGGTGGCCGTGCTGACCGACGAGCTTTGCGCCTCGGCCTGTGAGACGGTGGCCCGCGCCCTGTCGGCCGCGCCGGGAATCCGCCTGTACGGCCGCCCCACCGCCGGGAGCTCCGGCCTGCCGGTGAAGGTGATCCTGCCCCACAGCCGGCTCATCCTCTCGCTGCCGAGCTGGCAATCCCGCACCGCGGCCGGGCACCGGATCGAGGGGCGAGGGGTCCATCCACAGGTCCGGGTGCCGCTGAGGCTCGCCGCGCTACGCGCGAATCGCGACGCCCCCCTCGAGCGCGCCCTCGACGACCTGTGTCGAGCCCAGGCCGAAACGAAAAACGCGGGCGACAAAAGGCTTGCAGCCCCCCCGGCGCGCCAGTAATACCAGAGTCGAGCAATACCGTAATATCAGAGTCGAGCAATATCGTAATATCAGAGTCGAGCAATACCGTAATATCAGAGCCGAGCAATACCGTAATACCAGAACCGAGCGCTGCTGGTGACGAGCGCTCGCAAAAACCGACGGAGTATCCATCGGTCCGCGCCCACCGCGCCTTCGTCGGCCGCGCCACCGGCCGACTTCGTGGGCCACGGCCCCGACCCCCTTCGTGGGCCGCGTCCACCGCCGCCGTGGCTGGCCGCGCCCACTTGCGCGGTCGGGGCGAAACGCCAACGCGCGGGCCCTCGCCGAGGTCGACCATGAGCCGAATGCTGCAGTCCTACGCCGGAGTCCTGGAAAATGCCCGACCCCTGCTGGCCGCGTGGGCCCGGGGCGTCTACCGGGGCCTGCGCCCGGTGCCGCCGGAGCGGCTGCCCCACCACGCCCCCGACGTGTCCCGTGAGGTCGGGCCCGTGACCCTCTCCCCCGATCGGGTGGCCGCCTACCTCGACGTGACCGATGGCGCGGCCCTCGGCATCGCCCGCACCCGCCTCGTCCCGCCGATCTACTACACGACCTGGAGCCTCGCGCCCTTCCTCGGCGTGCTCTCGGACGACGCGCTGGGCATCAACCTGCTCGGCATGGTGCACCTGGAAAACGAGGTCACGATCCACCGCCCCCTCCGCCTCGATGACCGGGTGAGCTGCCGCGTGTCCCTGGCCGGCCTGGACCGCAACGAGCGGCGCCTGCTGCTCACGGTGGTGGCCGAAAACCGCGTTGGCCAGACCCTCGCCTCCGAGTCACGCTCCCTGATCCTCATCCGCCTACCCAAGCACGAGGGTGCCAGCTCCACGCGCAAACCCGACGCGCCCGCGCAAGCGCAGCGCCCCGACCCCAGCGCGGACGCGACCGCAGACCCCGACGGCCTAGCCGCCGAGCGCACGTCCGCCTCCACCGAGCCGATCGCGGCGCCCGAGGCGCCGCCCTGGCGCGAGATCCGCACCTTTCGGTTCTCCGCCGATCTCGGCCGCCGCTACGGCCTGCTGGTGGGCGACGTCAACCCCATCCACCTGTCGCGCCTCACGGCGCAGCCCTTCGGGTTCAAGCGCCCCATCGCGCACGGCTTTTGCCTCAAGGCGATGGTGGCCCACGCCGTGATCCGCGCGCACGCCGGCTCGGACCCGGCGCGCCTCGAGCGGCTCGCCATCCGCTTCCGGGGCGCCGTCCCCCTGCCCTCGCGCGCGGTTTGCCTCACCCGGGGCAACCAGTTCACGGTCAAGCCCCTCGACCAGTCCCAAACCTACGCCGAAGGCGACTTCTCCATTCGCGACTGATTCCAGTCGGAGCATCTGCGTTTTCGGACGCGGCTTTCCCCCCCGACCCCTTCCCGGCAGCGCCCGACTCCCAACTCCACCTCTACCGGGCAGCTCCTTCGGTGGATTTCTACACTGCCGGTTGACGCACCGTGTTATATTCGTCACGATACCGTGAGCGTGCGGTGAGCGTGCGGTGAGCGTGCGGTGAGCGTGCGGTGAGCGTGCGGTGAGCGTGCG
>CAYFWA010000272.1:0-4323 GCA_964346625.1 uncultured Myxococcales bacterium | reverse complement strand
TGCGGTGAGCGTGCGGTGAGCGTGCGGTGAGCGTGCGGTGAGCGTGCGGTGAGCGCGCGGTGAGCGCGCGCAGTGACAATTCGGAGCGTGGACGACATCCTGCTTCTCCGAACGTATCGGGATTGCAAATTTTAACCGTATCAAGGAGGTCCCCCATGGACCGTGAGCAGATCGCCTTTGCCGCCCTCAAGCCCGTGGACGCCACCGTGGGCCTGGCCGTGGATGCCCTGGCGCGCCGTGGAAAGCTGGACTCGATGAGCGACCCCGTCTACGAGCAGCTACGCAACTTGCTCGGCAAGATGTACCGCTCACAAAACGACCTGCGGGCCGAGGGCGTGGAGAACGTCCCCACCACGGGAGGGTTCATCCTCGCCTCGAATCACCAGAGCTGGGACGACGTGCAGGTGCTGGGGGTGACGTGCCCCCGCCGGCTGCGCTTTCTGGCCAAGAGCGAGTTCGAGGACTGGCCGGTGCTGCGGCACCTCATCCGGCTGACCGACTCCCCCTACATCCGGCGGGGGGGCGATCCCGAGGGCATCGCCCGGACGGTGGAGGCGCTGCAGGAGGGCAAGGCGCTGTGCATCTTCCCCGAGGGCACCATCCCCGGCGAGGAGGACCTCCCCCGCCACGCGGTTGAGCCCGAGACCGGGCTGCTGCCCGGCAAGACCGGGGTGGTGCGGCTGGCCATGACCGCCGGCGTGCCCGTGATCCCGGTGGGCATCTCGGGCAGCGGGGCCGCCTTCCCACCGGAGATCTACCCGCGGCTGGAGCTGCTGGAGCTGCCCCGGCCCGCCCCCATCACCGTGCGCTACGGTCGCCCCATGCGCTTCCCCCGACCCGACGGCGGCGTGGCGGACAAGGAGGATCTGCGCCAGGAGACCGACCGGCTGATGAAGGCCATCAGCGCCCTGGTGGACCACGAGCGTAACTACGTGCCGCTCCAGGTCCCGGTCCCGCCCCTGCCGCGCTACGAGCGACTGGGGGTGCTGCTTTTGCACGGCTTCACCTCGAGCCTCAAGACGGTGGACGGCCTGGTGCCGCACCTGGAGCGAGCGGGCATTCCCTACCGGATGCCGGTGCTGCGCGGCCACGGCACGAAGTGGGAGGACCTCGAGGGCGTCACCGCGCGAGACTGGTACGCCGACGCCGAAAAGGCGCTGACCGAGCTGTCGGCCGAGGTGGACGCCGTGGTGGTGGTGGGCCTTTCCATGGGCGGGCTGGTGGCCCTAGAGCTGGCCATGAACCACCCCATGCGGGTGGGCGCGGTGGTCACCGTGGCGGCGGCCCTGCGGTTCAAGGACCCGCTGTCGCGGCTCACGCCCATGCTGGCCAAGGTGGTGCGGAGCTGGCCGAGCCCCGAGTCGTTCAACGATCCCACCCTGCGTAGCCGCTGCGAGAACTACCCCCGGTTCGCCACCGACGCTTTCGCCTCGCTCTACGAGTACGCCCAGGAGATCGAGTCCCGCCTCGGCGAAGTCCAGGTCCCGGTCTGCGTCCTGCAGAGCAAGCAGGACCAGGTGGTGGCCCCGGTTTCGGCCAACCAGATCTACGAGCGTGTCGCCTCCGGGCACCGCGAGATCCACTGGTTCCAGCGCTCGGGCCACGAGATGATGCAGGACATGGAGGCCGACGACGTGTTCGACTCCATCATGAACTACGTGGGCAAGCTCCGGAAAAAGAAGACGAACTGATCGCCTCCGTTCCCTGTGCCGTCGGCCGTGCTCGCCTACCGTCCCCACCTGCCGGCGGGGACTGCGACATCTCTCGGCCCGGCCCGGCGGGCGAGCCCCCTCGCAGCCCGCGCCCTCCCCTCACGCCGCCTCGATGAGACCGGACTTGCCGCGCCAGGTGTACTGCTCCACCGCGGGCTTGGGGGGACGGCCGACCTCGAGCAGGGGCGAGGTGAGCACGTCGCGCTGGCCGTTGGAAAAGACCAGGCGCACCCCGGGGCGGCAGAAGGGGTAGACCTTCTTCTTGCGGTCCATGCCCCCCAGCAGCAGCGAGCGCAGGGCCGGGTGGTCCGACAGCCACCGACCGGTGCGCCGGTCCCGGACGCCCACGCACTCCCGCCGGTGGACGTGATACTCGGTGTTGCGGGTGACGAGCTGGGTGTTTCGACGACGATCGAGCTTCATGGCCTGCCTCTGCCTCCGGCGCGCGGGTTAAGCGGGTGCGATAATTGACTACATTGTACTACCCTCACCCCATCCCGGGCGAGTTTTCGCCCGGAGCTGCGCCCGCCCCCGCTTCGCGCCTCGTGACCCGGCGGCCCGGTGCGCCCGGGTGCATCCGGGCTCGGCAAAGACCGAGCCTGGATGATATAGTCTCTGCGTGTCCGCCGAGTCTGGTGAAAGCGAGGCGCTGCTCGAGCTGCTGGCCGAGCTGGGCCGATTGGATCTCGACCTGCTCGTCAGGGATCAGGACGCCGACGAGGCGATCCAGACCCTGCAGGTCCTGCGCGAGGAGCTGGAGGTGATCCTCGAACGGGCCGACCACGGACGGCGGGGCCTGCGGACCCAACTGGCGGCGCAGGAGCGCGAGCTCGCCGGTCAGTGGCCCGGCGCCGCCGCCGCGGAGAGCCTGCGCCGGCTCTCGCAGTCGCGCCGTGCCCTCGTGGAGCTCGACGCGGCGCTGCAGCCGGCCCAGGTGCTCTTCGACGAGCTCCGCCGCCGCTGTAGCCGGCGCCCGGACGAGCCGGAGGCGCCGCAAACCGACGCCGGGACGGGTTCTCCCAAGACCTCCCCGGGCTGAGCGGTCCAACGAAAGAGGAATGGACGGTGTCGGGCCCGCTGGGATGGGCCGGGGACACCGCCCCACCGGTGGATGTCCGACGAACAACCACAAGACGAGCGATCGTTGGTCAAACGCGCCCAGGAGGGCGAACGGGAGGCCTACGGTGAGCTGGTGCGCCGGCACCGCCGGCGGGTATTCGTCACGGCTCTGCAGATCACCCGCAACGCGTCGGACGCGGAAGACCTCGCCCAGGAGGTCTTCGTCAAGGCGTATCGGGCGTTGCCGCAGTTCGATCACCGCAGCGACCTGTTCACCTGGCTCTACCGGATCACGGTGAACACCACGCTCAATTATCTCGCGCGCGCCCACCGCAGCCGCACGGTCTCGCTGGAGGACGAATCCTTCACCGCCCACGCGGTGGACCGGCTCCTGGGAGGACGCGAGGATCCCCGCGAGCGGCTGGAGGCGCGACAGCTCTTCGCGAAGGTGGTGGAAGCCCTGGAGACGCTCAAGCCCGAGCTCCAGATCTCGCTGGTGCTGCACGTGGTGCAGGGCCAGAGCCACAAGGAGGTGGCCGTCGCCATGGACTGTGCCGAGGGGACCGTGGCCTGGCGCATCAGCGAGGCGCGCCGGCTGCTGCGTCTGAAGCTGCGCCAGGTTTTGCGCCGGACGCCGTTGGAAAATGACCTGTCACGAGACACAAAAGAGCCTTTCGGACTACCTTGACGGGGTCCTCGGTCCGGAGGTCTCGGCCGCGGTGCAGGCGCACCTGGCCGACTGCACCGCCTGTCGCGCGGCCCTGGCCGAGCTGCGCCGGGTGGACGAGCTGCTGGGAGCCTTCGCCGACCCACCGGTGGACGAGGCGCGCCTGGAGCGGCTGTCTCGGCGCGTGGAGGCGCTGCTCGATGAGGGCCCACCGTCCACCGGGGACAACACCTCCGACGGCGCCCCCTACCTGGCCGACACGCCGGTGATGGTGGCCCCCAGCCGGGCCACGCCGCGCTGGGTGGTGCCGGCCTTCGCCGCCGCCGGCGTGCTGGTGGTGGTGGTGGCCGTGCTGGCGGTGGCCATCGCCCTGCGCACCGGCCGCGACGACGCCGCCCGACAGGGGGACCTCGCCAGCGCGCGGGACACCATGGCGGCCGCCAGGCCGCGCGCTGGCGACCGCGCCGCCGCCCACCGCAAAGCCGCGACCATGGCTCCGATGTCCATGGGACCCGCCGACCCCGCCGGACCCGCCGGCCCTGCCCGACCCACCATGAATCCATACGGCGGCTCGGCCGACTCGGCCGACTCGGCCGACTCGGCCGACTCGGCCGACTCGGCCGACTCGGTTGGCTCGGCCACCGATCGACGGGCGACCCGGCGCAGCGGCGGCGACGTGGGATCCACCCGGGCAGCCGGCGCCCGCGTCCGACCCCGCGCCGTACGCCGCTACCGGCAGCGCCCCGCCGCGAGAGGGATCCGGCGACACTACCGCAGCCGCCGGGCCGCTCCCCGGCGCCGCCCGCGCCGCCGCGCCTCCAGCGGTGGCAGCGCGGGACTGCAGGATCTGCTCAAGGCCGCGGGGGGCATGAAGAGCGGGGGGGG
>CAYFWA010000271.1:0-8337 GCA_964346625.1 uncultured Myxococcales bacterium | reverse complement strand
GACTGGTTGAACGCGGGCGTGGTCAGGATCCGTTGCTCCACCACCTGCATGCAGGCGGTGTACTGGCTGAGCATCAAGCCGGAGAACATCCCCGCCCCCTTGGTCAAAAACGCCGGCAGCCCGGCCGACAGCGCCGGGTTGGTGAGCCGATTGAGCCGCCGCTCGGACAGCACACACGCCATGTTCACCGCCCCGCCCAGGGTGTCGAGGGGCAACGACACCGGCGTGCCCTGGAAGTTCGCCCCGGTGAGCACCACGTCGTCCTCGGCCAGAAACAGCGGGTTGTCCCCCACGCCGTTGATCTCGATCTCGAGCTGCGCGCGGGCCCAGCGGAGCTGATCCCGGGCGGCGCCGATGACCTGAGGCGACGAGCGCATGGAGTAGGCGTCCTGCACCTTGGTCTTGCGCTTGCCGGTGAGCAGGTCCGAGCCCTCCATGATACGCATCAGGTTGGCCGCGCAGGAGACGGCGCCGGAAAATCCCCGCAGCTCGTGCAGCCGCGTGTCGTAGGGCTTCATGTTGGCGATGAGGGCCTCGAGGCTCATGGCGCAGGCGATCTCGGCCTGCAACAGAAACCGCTCCGCGTCGCGCACCGCCAGACAGCCCATGCCCGCGATGACGTTGGAGCCGTTGATGATGCCCAGCCCATCGCGGGCCTCGAACACCAGCGGCTCGAGGCTCACCTTGGCCAGCGCGTCCCGGGTGGGCATGCGCTCACCCTGGTAGAAGCATTCTCCCTCGCCGATCACCGCCAGGGCGATCTGGCTCATGGGGGCAAGATCGCCGCAGGCCCCCACCGAGCCCTTGGTGCACACCACCGGCGTCACGCCCCGGTTGAGCAGGTCCACCAGCCGGGCGGTGATCTCCGGCCGGATGGCCGAGTAGCCCTTGGCGTGGACGTTGATCCGCGTGCACATGGCGGCCCGCACGATCTCCTCGGGAAAGGGCTCTCCAATGCCCGCCGCGTGATTGTAGATGAGGTAGCGCTGGAACTCCTTGAGCTTGTCGTCGTCGAGCACCACCTCGGAGAACTCCCCGATGCCGGTGTTGACGCCGTACATGGTCTCCTTGGCCGCGATGCGCTCCTGGATGAAGGCCCGGCAGCGCTGGATGCGCTCCACGGCGTCGGGGTGAAGCTCCACGGCGCGGCCGTGGCGGGCGACCTCCACCACGTCGTCGGTGCGCAGATCCGTGCCCGTGAGCACCAGCGGCTCGGACGTGGCTGGACGAGACGTGACGGGAGTCGGCAGGGGCTCGCGGGGGGGCCGGTCGGAACCGGAGCGGGTGGAATCAGCGGACATGGCGCAACCTCCTGGCTCGGGCTCGGACTCCGGCCGCGGCGCGGCGGTCCGAGCAGTTGTCGGACGTGTCGCGCCCACCCACCCCGCTGCAATCAGGGATATCTGGCCGGCGAGGCTCCCGTGGACGAGGCCTTCGCCGATGCCGCCTGATCCGCGCAGGTTGTTTATTCGCTTTCGAGGCCGAGGTGTCAAGGCCTTCGCCACCGTCGCCCGGCTCTGCCGGGTCAAACGAGGGCGAAGCGGCGGCGCAGGAGCCACTCGCCGGTGAGGGTGGCCGAGATGAGCAGCAGCAACCACCAGGGGCTGCCCACCAGCGGCTCGGAGCGGACGTTTTCCAGCCGGATCACCCGCGGCGCGTGGAGCCGGGCGCGCTCCAGGGCGGCGGCCTCGCGAAGCACGCGCCCCCCCGTGGCCGCGGCCACCGCCGCAAGCACCTGGGGGGCGGGCATCACCCGCGCCAGCTCCGGCGCCTCGCCTTCGGTGACGAAGACCCCCTCGGCCTGCTGCGATTGGTCGTCGAGCACGGCCTTGGCCTGCACGCGGTAACTGCCCGGCGCCAGGGGCCCCAGGGCCAGCACGAGCCGTCCGGACTCGTCCGTCTCACCGGAGCCGCGGCGCAGCGGCTCCCCGCCGTCGGGGGCCGCCGCGCCGCTCCCGGCTCCCGACCCCGAGGGGCCCGGGGCCGGCGCCGAGCGCGCGCTTGCAGCCGAGCCCGACCCCACGGCATGGGCAGCCCCCGAAGTCGTGGCGGAGCGCGCGCCTCCACGGGGCTCGATGCGCAGCAACCGCCAAGCGACCCTCGCCCCAACCTGGGGCCGGCGCTGGGGATCGCGGGCGTGGATCACGACCTCCACGCCCTGGCGCGCGGAGTAGGGCTGACGGGAGGCGATCACCCGCAGCCGGGCGAACTCCGGGTCCCCGATGAGATAGCGCACCACCCGGCGCCAGAAGGCGTCGTAGGTCCCCGCGCTACCGGGGGAAGCGGCGAAGCGCCAGCGCCACGACGTGTCGGTGAGCAGCACCAGCGAGCGCCCCCGCTGCACGTCCCGCACGGCCACCACCGGCATGGGCTCGCCCTTGCGGGTGCGCAGCCGCGGGTGCACGGCCAGCACGGCCGCGTCCGAATGGGCCCGCAGCACCTTGTTCATGCCCTCGAGGGGTGGAAGGGCCTCCAGCCGCGCCGGGGACAGGGAGGCGCCCCCGCCGCCCCCGGTGGTGATAGGGTGCTGGCGCGCGAGGGTCGTCCAGCGGAGGGAAAAAGGCTGCTCGTCGAGCAGCTCGGTCTCCGACCCCCGGGGCAGCAGCGCCACGGGCAGGGTGGCGGCCAAAGCCGAGCCGTAGAAGCCGCCGCGGGTGAGGGTGTGCTCGCCGCCCAGCACGGCCAGCGCGCCCCCGCGACGAACCCACGCGGCGATGTTGTCCAGGTAGGCCGCCACGTAGGCCGGGTATCGCTCGAAGTCCTGCATCACCACCAGATCGAAGGAGTCCAGATGAGAGGAGAACAGCTTCTCGGCCGGAAACTGGATCAGCGACAGCTCGTGAGGCGCCGCGAAGGTCTGGTTCAGGTGGGTCCGCAAAATGTAAAATGACAACAGGTCCACGTTGGGGTCGCGCTTGAAGTGCTGGCGCAAAAAGCGAACGTCCCAGCTCGGCCGGCCCGCGATCTGCAGGACCCGCACCCGATCCCGGACCACCCGCAGCACGAACCGTCGCACGTTGTTGGCCGCGGTCACCTCGTTGGGCACTGGCCGGGCCACCACCCGGCCGGTGAACGTTCCCACCCGCGGCGGCGTCAGCTCGAACACCACCTCCCGCTCGGGCTCCCCCGCGCCCGCGTCCACCGACAGCCGACGGGTCTGGAGCCGCTCCCCGTCGAGCCACAGCGATACGTCCACCGCCGCGGTGAGCCCCGTGACTCGCACCCGGGCGCGAACCCGGGTCACGTTGCGGGCGAAGGCCAGATCGTCGGGGATCACCTCGGCCACGCTCACGTCCCGCAGCCCCGGATCCCCGATGGGCACCACGTTCACCGGAACGCGCAGCGCCTTGAGCCTTGCCCGCAGCGCGCCCGCGACCCCTTCGCGCAGCCGCGCCGTATCCCGACCGTCGGACAGCACCACCACCCCGGCGAGTTGCCGCCCCCGATAGCGCTGCCGCACCTGCTCCAGCGCCCCCAGCAGATCAGTCCCCTCCCGGCGCGCCGAAACGCCGCGCCCCCCCGCCTTTGGGCCGGTGGTCCCCCCAGCGGCGCCGCCGCTGCCCTCGCTCCCTTTGCCGGCTGCGCCACCCTCGGCGCCCAATGGGGCCCCCGCGCGCCGTGGTCTGGTGGTGCGGGCGTCCGGCGGCGCCGCCCCGCGGCGCGCAACCCGCGAAGGGGCGCGGTGACCGAGCGGTCCCAGGGATCGTGCGAACCCGAAGCGATCCACGCCCCGCCGCTGGGACCACTCGCGTAGCGTGGGCCGGGCCTCGGCGAGCCAGCGCGCCGCCGCCTCGGCCCGGGTCGTCCCTCCGCGCGTGGCCGGCAGCTCCATGGAGGCCGAGACGTCCACCAGCACGGCCACCCGATCGCGTCCCCGGCTCACGTCGGCCCGCTGCCAGGTGGGCCGCCACAAAAGCAGCAGAACTCCGGCGATGGCCAGGGTGCGCAGGGCCCCCACCGCTGCCCGGACCCACGGGGGCCGCCCGGCCGTGGACAGCACGCCGAAGGCCAGGATGGCCAGCCCCACCAGGAGGCTGAGCCACAAGCCGGCGTCGCCCCAGGGGGGCTGCCAGATCAGCTCCGACTCCGGCCTCAAGGCGTGCCCCCAGCGATCGGGGTCGAGGTTTCCCGCAGAGACGATGAGCGGGTGCTCCAGCGGGAGGGGAGCGACGAGCCATGAAGACGCGGATCCATCTACGGTGCGCTCCCCGATCCTGGCGCCCGCGGCCGGAACTTGCGGCGCTTGAGGATAGACGGTGCGTGGACCTGGTCGCTCTTGTAGTCCACACAAAGCGTGTACATCACGAGGTTCACGGCCAGCCGCAGCAGGGGCTCGCGTTCCCATCCCGCTGGATCCCCGTCAGCGGCCTCGGCGACGCCGTGGACCACGATGAGCGCGGCCCGCTGGTCCCGGATCACGCCGAGCACCGGTCCAGCCGCGCGCGCGAGACGCCCTGGCGAAAGCAGGTAGAAGGACTTGAACAGCGTGTGACTGCCCGAAAGGCGCTGGAGCTTGCGCCCGGGAAACAGCCGCCGGGCGATCCGCCGGGCCGACACCAAAAACGCCGACCGCCGGGTCGCGCTGGAGGGGCCGTCCAGCACCCAGGTCCCCCCCCGGGTCAAATGCCGTCGCAGCCGCGCCCGGTCGCCGTCCCGGAGCTTCGGCAAGGCGCCCTGGGCAGTGGTCCACAGCAGCGGCCGCCGCCCCAGGCGCGCGCTGCTCGGCCCCAGCGGCTTGAGATCACTCGCCATGTTGACGTTCGTGCGGCGTCGCATGGTCACCACCAGGCCCGCCAGGCCGTCGCGCCAGGGTTGCTTTCCCCGCGGCAACACGAGGTGGGTCAGGTGCACCTGCGAGCTCTTGCCAATGGCCCCGGCGGCGGGGACGTTCGAGCCCACGGCGCCCGTGACCATCGCGATCACCGCCCCCACGGCGAACGCCAAGGGCAACAGCCGACGAGGGCCGGCCCCGCGACGAGCGACCCTCATCCAGGGTACACGTTCAGGGGGGAGGTCCCATCCCCCCTCGCCCCGAAAAAGCGCGGTTTTTCCGGGCTCACCCCCAATCATCGCGCTTCGCGCCGCTGCAAGGAAAGGCGCCAATTCGCCGTTTCGCGCAATTTCGTTCCTACGAGACACCTGAACGGTTAGGCCCCGCGCAAGAATAACTTCTGCATTCGTGCGCCGATCCATCAATTCTGTCTGCGTCGCTCGTCGGTTAAATACGTCAATGTATTCGCCCTCCTCCCTCCTTGACAGAATTGCGCCTCGGCGCCCTCGGTGCGTCGAACTTATTCGTGACCGGGGCCTTACCATCCAGGATCCATGTCGGTGCCAAGCCATGCACCGATTCTGTGAACACCATCGCGCGCGCGCCAGCATTTTCTTTGCCGCGCGCCCGGGGGAACCCGCGATCCTCGGCGTTCCGGCCTCGACGACGGCTCATCGGCAACGACGGCCCAGCGGCGTCCGCCCGGAGCAGGCTTTCAGCTCCATCGGGGTCGGGGGCCTTGTCATCGGGCCGGGCTTCGGGGATATTGTGCGCCATGTTTCGCTGGACGTACACGTTCAGGGGGGATGTCCCATCCCACCTCGCCCCGAAAAAGCGCGGTTTTTCGGGGCTCACCCCCAATCCTCGCGCTTCGCGCCGCTGCAGGGAAAGGCGCTTTTTTGCCGTTTATCGCCTTATTGGCCCCACGAAACCCCTGACCTTTTACCGCTGGACGTTGATCGGCGCGACCTCCGTGGCGGTGAACCTGGTGGGCTGGGGCCTGCTGGGTCACCACCTCGGTCGGCCCGCCGCGGGACCGGAGCGGGATCCGGTCGAGGTGAGTCTCATCCAGCCCCCACCGCGCCCGCGGCTGGTCGCGCCACTGCCGCCCCCTCCCCCCCCGACGGCGCGGCGCGCGGTGGTGCCGCCGCCCCGCCGCTGCGATCCACCTCCGCCCCGCCGGCGCCGGGTGTCTTCGCGGCCGAAGCTGCGCGTCGAGCCCCGCAAGCCTCCCCGGCAGCGGCCCACCCCATCGCCCCGTCTGCCGCCGCGCGAGCCACCGGCGCCAAGACCGCCCCGGCGAGAGGCCCCGAAACCGCCCAAAAAGCGCGCACCGCGGGAGGCGCCGGCCACGGCGGCGCTGCCCCAGAATCCCGAGGGAGACCAACCGGCCGAGGCCACGGATCGCGACGGTCCCTCCCCGGCAACCGCACCCGATGTGGCGTCGCCGGTGCGGACCCGGCCCGCTCCCCCGCCGGCCCGCCCGACGGTGGATCTGGGCCGGTTGAAGTCCCGGATCCACGCGGCCATCGCCCGCCACCGCCACTACCCGCGGCTGGCCCGACGCCGGGGCTTGGAGGGCACGGTGGTGCTGGCGTTCCGCATCTCCAAGGCGGGGACCATCAAGGACCTGCGGGTGGTACAGTCGGCCGGACCGCTGCTGGACGACGCGGCTCGCGCCGCGGTGCGCAAGGCGGGTCGGCTTCCTCCCCATGGCGAGCTCATCCGCCTACCCGTGCGCTTCCGCCTGGATGACTGACCGAGTCGGCGAAATTCCAACGACCGCTCCCACCACCGCTCCCACCACCGCTCCAACCACCGCTCCCACCACCGCTCCCACCACCGCTCCCACCACCGCTCCCACCACCGCTCCCACTACAGATGAAGCATCGGATCCTTGTCGGGAGGCTTGCCAAAGGGGGAGCCCCCGCCAGGGGCTCCCCCACCCGGCCCCGCGCCGTCCCCTCCGCCTCCTTTAGCGCCGGGCATCTTGAGCTCGAAGGGATCGCCCCCGCCGGCGCCGGGACCGCCGCCTCCCGGAGGCGCGACGGGCGGAGTCTGGCGCGCCATCTGGGCCTTGACCGCTTTCTTGAAGCCGTCGATGAGCTGCTGGAGCTGCGGGCGCTGAGCATCGGGCACCTGGGCGAGCCACTTGCGCGCCTGCTCCGCGGCCTCCTCGGTCTCGCCGGTGAGATAGAGCAGCCGATACAGGGCGAAGTGCGCGTCGTCGTTGTGCGGATCCTTCCGCAGGGCCTTGCGAAGCAGGGCGCGGGCCTGCTCCGGACGGGACTGGGCGACGAAGCCGGCGCGCAGCACCAGGGCTTCGGGGAGGTCGGGGTCGAGGGCCTGGGCTTTGTCCAGGGCGGTGGTGGCATCGTCGGCCTTGCCCTGGGCAAGCAGGATCTGGGCCTTCCAGACGTGAGCCCGCGCGTAATCGGCGTCATGGCCGAGGGCTTGATCGATGTTGGTCATGGCGCGTTTCATGTCCTTGTTCAGCGCATTGGCCACGGCCACCAACATGTAGCGGGGAGCGTCCTCACGCAGATTCCGGGCGGTCTGCAGGGCGTCGAGGCCGGGGCGCATGCCGCCCGCCTTGAGCAGGAGCATGCCCCGGGAGGCCTGGATGGTGGCGGAGCGCGGCGCGAGCTTGGCCGCGCCCTCGCTGGTCTCGTTGGCCAGGGCGGCCTTGCCCTCGCTCTCCAGCAGGCTCCAGGCGCGCAGGGCCAGGCCGTGGGCAGCCGCTCGCAGATCCGTGAGCACCTCGAACTCCTTGGCCTTGTCCAGGGTGCCGCGGGCCGGGTCCACCACCAGGGCGGGCCGGCCGCGGTAGGCGTCCCCCTCGTAGATGGCCACGCCGAAATGTCCCAGAAAACCGGAAGGGTCGGCAGGCCCCTTGCGGTTGATGTGCTGGTGGATCTCCGCCATCACGGCCCGCAGACCGGCCGCGCGGGCCAGGGCCAGGTAGAGGCTGGCCAGCTCGTAGCTCCCCACGGTGACCGTGCGCCCTTGCCGGATGGCTCGCCAGAGCTGCGCCGCGGTGAGCACCGCACCCCGTTTCTTGCGACCGGCCGGGCGGAGCTGGACCGAACCCTGGCCACCCGCCTCCCGGGAACCGCTGGTGTCGGCGTCGGTCTTGGCCTCGCCGCCGTCTGCGCTCGGACCCGCGGCCAGCCCCCGCCGCACCACCGCGAGTAGCTTGCGCGAAAGCGCGGTGCCGCTCTGCTCTCGCCCGAGCTGCCTCCCCTTTTTGCGAATCGCGTCGTCGGCGGTGAAGTACACCGTGGGCAGAGGGACCCCCTTGTTCTTGGCGATCTTCTTGAGAAGCGTGGCTTTCTGGGACCCCAGCCCCACGCGGGTGGGCACCTCCGGCGCCGAATCGGATCGCGTGAGCCAATAGACGCCGAAGGCCACGCCGCCGAGCACGAGCAGGGCGATGGCCGCGAGGGCCACCAGGCGCCCCCGCCCCCCGCCGCTCCCCTCGTCGGCGTCCGACTCCGGGCCGCTGGCCTTACCGCCACCGCTGGCCTTGCCGCCACCGCTGGCCTTGCCGCCACCGCTGGCCTTGC
>CAYFWA010000270.1:0-8345 GCA_964346625.1 uncultured Myxococcales bacterium | reverse complement strand
GGGCGGGACGGGCAGCCCGCGCTGGATCTGCCCCGGGGGCTGCTCGTCACCGGCATCAGCGGCTGCGGCAAGAGCTACGCGGTGAAGGCCGTGGCGAGCTTCTGGCGGCTCCCGCTTCTGCGGCTGGACATGAACCGGGTGTACGCCGCGGTGGCCGGGACCCCGGAGCAGACCCTGGAGCGCGCCATCCACACGGCCGAGGCCGTGGCGCCCTGCGTGCTGTGGATCGACGAGATCGAGACCGCCCTGCTGGGCACCCACGGCGAGGGCGGCAGCCAGGCCACGCGCATCTTCTCGTCCTTCCTCACCTGGATGCAGGAGAAGGAGGCCCTGGTGTTCGTGGCGGCCACCGCCAACGAGATCGACAAGCTGCCCCCGGAGATCCTGCGCAAGGGTCGCTTCGATCAGGTGTTCTTCGTGGATCTGCCCGACGATCGAGAGCGCGAGGAGATCCTGATCGTCCACCTGCGCAACCGCGGCCTGGATCCCGCCGCCCTCGACGTGTCCGACCTGGCGCGATCGACCAACGGCTTCAGCGGGGCCGAGCTCGAGCAGCTCGTGGTCCAGGGGTTGTACGCCGCCTTCGGCGAGCAGCGCGCCGTGGACGCCCACGACCTGTACGCCGCCCTGGCCCAGACCGTGCCCCTTTCCCGCACCATGCTCGAGCGCATCAAGGCCATCAAGCGCTGGGCCGACACCCGCGCCGTCCGCGCCAACGGATAGGCCGGGCTGGCCGCTTGACATCCGTTACAGCGTGACTGAAACTCAGGTGGTTGACCACCGAGGGAACGAAGCCCGGCGGTCCCGGGGGACTGACCGGCAGCGAGGAGATGGGCCGGTCTGCGGAGGCGAAGCCCGCAGAGGAGGGGAGTGTGCCATCTGATCGGAGCTCGAGGAACGTGGGGTCGGGGAGCGGGCCGTCTCCGCGGGAGACGCAGCCGCTGTTTCTGCAGGAGTACTGGCAGCAGTACGCGCCGCCATCACCCGAGGGTCTGGGGAGGCCCGCGGCTCAATCCGAGGAGCCTCGCCCACCCAGCGGCGAGGTGAGCATCGTGGACCTCGGGTCGGTGGAGGAGCTGGTGGCCGGGCAGGGCCAGGAGACGACGCCTCCGTCCATCATCGGGCTCGACGAGCTCGACGAGCCGATTCCGCCGCTGCCTGGCCTGGCGGATTCGTTGGAAACGAAGTCGTCGCCGGAGGCGGAAGAGTACGCCGAAGCCAGCGAAGGTGAGCCCGAGGCGTCCGAGCCCGAAGACGAGGCCGCGGCAAGGGTGGCGGGATCGAAAGAGGAGGCGTCCCCCGCGGCGGAAACGGACGCTCCGGTCGATGCGCTGGTTGACGCGGCTGGGGAGGTGGACACGGACACCGAACAGAACGCGCCGGAGGAGCAGGAGGTACAGGAGACACAGGAGGAGGGCGAGTCGGAGACGGAGGACGAAGACGAAGAGGACGAAGAGGACGAAGAGGATCCCCGTGCGACCAGCGAGTTCACGGCGGTGCTGGTGGCCGAGCCGCCCAGCGAGGCCGAGGAGGCCCTGGCCCGGATGTCGGGAGACGAGGCGCTGGACCGGCGCTTCGCCGAGACGGGAAAGGAGGGTGCCCAAGCCCTCGCGCCCACGCGCTCCACCTCCGACATCGCTGCGGCCGCGCTGGGGCCACCGGAGGCCCTGGACGACGGCGAGTCGTTGGGCACCACCGGGGTCGAGGACACGCGGGTGGCCCCGGACGCCCTGGACGCCGCGGGCGCTGCGGGCGGCGTGGACGCCCTGGACGCCCTAAACGCTGCGGAGGCCCTGGAGGCCATGGACGCCGGGAACGTTGGAGACCTTGGGGATACCGGGGATACCGGGGATACCGGGGATGCCACGAACGGAATCGACGTGAAGGCGACGTCGCAGTTCCAGTCCCTGGTGCTGTCCGACGACACCGACACCAACATCTGGGATTTTTCCTCGGGGGGCATGCGCCCCGCCACCGCGGAGGGCACCGACGAGATCGTGGGGGAGCGCTACCGGATCATCGCGCCGCTTGCCACCGGCGGCATGGCGCGGATCCACCTGGTGCGGCATCTGAACCTGGGCAAGGAGTTCGCCCTCAAGATCATCCACTCCGACCTGTCGTCCGACGCCCAGATGCGCAAGAACTTCATCCGCGAGGCGCGGGTCTCCAGCCTGCTGGAGCACCCGAACATCGTGCAGGTCACCGACTTCGGGGTGGACACCCGCCACGGCGCCTACATCGTGATGGAGCTTTTGCGCGGGGAGTCTCTGCACGATCGCCTGTGCCGAGAGCGCCGGCTACGGCTGCACCTGGCGCTGGACATCGCGCTGCAGGTGGCCGAGGCGCTCCACTACATGCACCAGCAGAACATCATCCATTGCGACATCAAGCCGGAGAACATCTTTCTGGCCGAGCCGCCCCGGGAGCGGCGGCGCCGCGTGGTGGTGAAGCTCATCGACTTCGGCCTGTCCCGGCGCGAGGCCCTGGGGGCCCAGCTCGCCAGCTCGGAGGTGGGCGGGACGCCGCACTTCATGGCTCCGGAGCAGATCCGGGGCTCGGCGCCCCAGCCCAGCATGGACATCTACGCCCTGGGCGTCCTGCTCTACGAGATGGTGGTGGGGGCGCTGCCCTTCGACGGCGAGCTCAGCGAGCTTCTTGCGGCGCAGCTCCATGAGGAACCGCCGGTCCCGTCGCGCATGCTCGACGAGCCGCTGGACGAGTACGTGGATCAGCTCATCCTCAAGGCCCTGGCCAAGAACCCCGCCGACCGCCAGCCCTCCATGGGCCAGATGATCTTCGAGATCCGGACGGTGATGGAGATGCTGGGCTTTCGCTCCCGCCGCCAGCGTGCCGAGCCCAAGCGCGCCGCCGCGCAGGAGGAGCCGGGGGTGGAGGAGATCCTCCGGGTCTTCGATCGCTGCCCCTGTCCTCTGTTCCGCATCGACACCGAGCCCAAGATCCTCGTGGCCAACGCCGCCTTTTGCACCTTCGTGGGCGGCCGCGAGCCGGTGGATCCGGTGGGCAAGCCCCTGGACACCACGCGGCTGGGCAAGTTCTACCCCAACCTGCGCATGGACGTGCTCGAGGCCGCCCTCAACAAGACCCCCATCCAGCGGATCCTCACCTTCCACAAGGACGCCGAGCGCACCGTGTCGGTGATGATCTGGCTGGTGCCCGAGTTGGACGAGGAGACCGGGGCCACCACCTTCGTCGGCATCATCGTCCCCATCAGCGCCCTGCTGGAAGAGTGAGCCCCTACTTGATCTGATACTGGCGCGAGTGGACGCGGTAGTAGACCTTCCAGCCGGTCCAGCGGCGGGGGAGCATGGAGGCGGGCGGGGGCTGGCGGTGGTTGCCCGAGCGGTGCACCAGCACCACCTCGCGGCTGGCGAAGTCGTACTCGGCGTCGCAGCGGCGGTCGGGCAGGGTGACCGAGGGGGGGAACGCCTCGGCGAAGGACTCCAGCTCGTTTGCGGGGACCAGGTCGGGTAGCAGGTCCTCCGGGGAGACCAGGGCCAGGTCGGTGGGCTCGCGCATGCCGAGCTCGTGCAGCCGGTGCGCCAGCCAGGGCTCGAGCTCGAGCGGCGCCGGCGGGGGCTCGCCCAGGTGGGCGAAGTAGCTCTGCAGCACGCGGAGCCGCAAGGTGAGCTCGGGCAGCACCTCGCGGAAGTGGCTGCCCCGTGCGATGAGCCGCGCCGCGCCGGCGATGGCGTGGGGCCCCGCGAGGTCCTCCTCCCGCTCGCCGATCGGGACCCCGGCCAGCTCCTGGCGCAGGGTGCCCACCAGGCGCTGGCCCTCCAGCCGGACGGTGTCCACGCGCTCCTCGCCGATGCCCTGGCGCGCCAGCCAGCGCCGGGTCACGGGGATGGCGCAGCAGGCCTGGTGGATGGCCCGCAGGCCGCGGGCGCGCTGGGCCCGCGTGTCGAGCACCACCAGGGCCTCGGCGTCGGGGTCCACCACCGACTCGCGGGCCAGCTCCAGCTCGGGGCCGGTGCCGGCGAAGCGGGTGCGGCGGCGCACGAAGGCCGCCCCGGGATCGGCCTGGAGCACCAGCGCGGCCAGGGCCAGGTGGTCCACCGCCACGCGGCGCCCCGGATCCGGGACGTCCAGCTCCCGGCGGAGCTGCTGGGCGATGCGGCGGGCCTCCTGCAGGGGACCCCGCCGCGTGGTGAGGCTCGTCGGCGCCAGACCGCGCAGCGCCTGGATGCGCAGGGTGGCGTCGCAGCCTGGGGCGCCCTCCTCCGGTGACTCAGCGAGCGAAGCGGAGGGCGGGGAAGGTTGGCCAGCAGACTGATCGCCACCCCCTTTGTCTCCCCGCCCGCCTTCCCGCCCGCCTTCCCGGCCTCCTCCCCGGCCTCCTCCCTGGCTTCCTCCCCGGCTTCCTCCCCGCCCGCCGCCACGTTTGCCTTCCCGCCCGCCGGTCGGCTCGGGCGCGGGGGGCGGGGAGACGATGGGCTGGCCGTAACCGTTCGGGTGTCTCGTAGGAACGTAATCGTGCGAAACGGCGAATTGGCGCCTTTCCTTGCAGCGGCGCGAAGCGCGATGATTGGGGGTGAGCCCCGAAAAACCGTGCTTTTTCGGGGCGAGGGGGGATGTCCCATCCCCCCTGAACGTGAACGGCTGGCCCACGGCCAGGGTGGCCACCAGGTCCACCACGTCGGCGCGCAGCTCCGGCGCCGCCGACTCCAGGGCGGCCAGACACAGCGCGGCCAGCAGCGGATCCACGGGCAGCCGGGCGGCGCGGTGTCCGCGGGGTGTGAGGGCCCCGGTCTCGTCCACCAGGCCCATGCGCGACAGGCGCGCCAGGGCCGCCTCGAGGGCGGGGCCTTCTGGCGGATCGAGCAGGTCCAGCTCGCCCAGGCGCCGGCCCAGGTGCCCGGCCATGAGCACCAGGGGATCCAGGTCCTCGCGCTGGATCTCGGGTGGGGTGTCGGGCCGCAGGATTCCCCCGGCGGACCAGAGCTGTACGGCCACCCCCGGCGCCACCCGGCCGGCGCGGCCGGCGCGCTGGGTGGCCGACTGGGCCGAGATGGGCGCCAGGGACAGAACCGAGCGGGCCTGGCGGTAGCTGGTGCGTCGCTCCAGCCCCGAGTCCACCACGGCGCGCACCGACGGGATGGTCACCGAGGACTCGGCCACGTTGGTGGCCAGGATCACCCGGCGGGCATCCGAGGGCTCGAACACCCGGTCCTGCTCGCGCTTGGGCAGGGCCGCGTGCAGCGGCAGCACCGGGTTGGGCAGCGCCGCGCCCAGGGCCCGCTCCGCGTCCCGGATCTCGCCCTTGCCCGGGAGAAACACCAGCACGTCGCCGTCCGCTGCGAGCTTCAGGGCCTGCCGCACGCCGGTCACCACCCGGCCGTCCAGTCCCCGGGCGCTCGGCACGTCCACGTCGCCCAGGTGGTGCCGCTCCACCGGGTAAGTGCGCGCCTTGCCCTCGAGCTGCGCGGCTCCGAGCCAGCGCGCCACCCGCGCCGTGTCCAGGGTGGCCGACATCACCACCAGGTCGAGGGCCCGTCCGGGGCGGGCGCGCTGCTCGCGCAGCAGGGAAAGCAGCAGGTCCACGTCCATGCGGCGCTCGTGAAGCTCGTCCACCACCACGGCGTCGAAGCGCGCCACCTCGCCGCTGGCCAGCAGCCGGGTGGCCACCCCCGGCGTGACGAACAGCACCTGGGCGTCGGGGTCCTGGCGCTCGTGGCGCACGGCGTAGCCCACCCGCAGGCCGCTGTGGGCGGCCAGGAACCGGTACAGCGCGCGGCAGGCCACCCGCCGGGGCTCGATCACCAGGGTCCGGCGTTCGGCCGCGGCGCACCACAGCGGCGCCAGGGTGGACTTGCCCGAGCCCGTGGGCGCCGAGAGCACCACCGGCGACTGCTCCAGGGCGGCCACGAAGTCGGCCCGCAGGGAGTGGAGCGGGAGGCTGTCGAGCAGGGAGGGGGTAGCGGAGGGAGAGGGCATGACCGCGAGGCGTTGCTAGGCGTCGGTGATGCGGTGCTCGCCGCAGACCACCACGAGGTCGGCCTTGTCCGGGAAGGCGAGGGTCATCTCGAGGGACTTGCCCAGGGCCACGGCCAGGGCGGTGGGGCGGGACTTGGAGACCAGGATGGGGATGCGGGCGCGGGCCGTCTTCTGGATGAGCTCGAAGCTGTTGCGCGAGGACAGCACCACCAGGCGGGCGTCGAGCAGGCGCCCGGAGAGCAGCGCGTGCCCGATGGCCTTGTCCAGGGCGTTGTGGCGCCCGACGTCCTCGGCGAAGGCGATGAGCGCGGTCTGCTCGTCGAACAGGCAGGCCGCGTGGGAGGCGCGGGTGGACAGGTAGTACTGCTGGCGCTCGTCGAGCTGATCGAGGCAACGGCGGACGCGAGTGGCGGAGACGGCGAAGCCGTCGGGGGCCGGGGGGAGATCCTGGTGGAGATCCTCGATGAGCCGCTTGCCGCAGATGCCGCAGCTCGTCTGGCTCACGAATCGCTGCTGGCCCAGGATGTCGGCCACCTGGGTGGCGCGCCCGGGCCGCAGCCAGATGTCGATCACGTTGGGATCCTGGTGCTCGTCGTAGCCCACTGATCTGAGATCGTCGAGGGTGTCCAGGATGCCCTCGCCGAGGCAGAAGCCCACGGCCTGGGCCCGCTCCTCGCCGGGGGTGCGCATCACCACGAGGTAGGGTCGCTCGTTGATCTGGATCAGGAGCGGCTCCTCGCCCAGGAACTCCAGATCGAGCCGCTGGCGGTCGGGGGGGGCGGTCCCCGCCGGCTGCCGCCGTACGATGGCATGTCGGGTCGTGCTGCGGCGGCCCTCGCCCATCAGCCCGTCTCCGCGGTGTCGTCCCCTTCGGCCTTGGCTGGGGCCTGGTTTAGGGTAGACCCTCGAGCGCCAGCTTGGGCTTGGCTCTGGGATCGAGCTCGGGCTTTGGCCGCCGGCTGCAGGGCGAGGCTGTCCACCAGCACGAAGGCGGCCTGCAGATACGAGGTGGGGCAAAGCGGGAAGCACTCGCGGCACTGGGGACACTCCCGGGCGGCGATCTCGGGCAGAAAGCTGATCTCCTTGCGGATGCCGCGGTCGATGAACCCCACGGCGTGCTTCTGCTTGACCTCGGCGCAGTAGCGCACGCACAGGCCGCAGTGGATACAGAAAGACGACTCCTGCTCGAAGCGGTGGCGGTCCGCGCCGTACTCGACGGCGAGCTCGGTGAGGGCCGGGGAGTCCGGCGCGTGGGCCAGCAAAAGCTCGAGCAGCGTCTTGCGGATCCGGTCGACCTTCTCGGTGCGGGTCCGGACGATGAGGCCGTCCTGGGCCGGGTAGACGCAGGAGACCACCAGGCGGGTCCAGCCGTTGACCTCGGTCTCCACCAGGCACAGACGACACCCGCCGAAGGGCTCGAGCTGATCGTGGTGACAGAGCGTGGGGATGGCGATCCCCGCGTCCCGGGCGGCCTCGAGCAGGGTCATCCCCTGCGCGGCGCGCACCTCCTTGCCGTCGATCTGCATGCGGAGCTCACTCATGGTACCTTGGCCTTCTGGGCGCTGGCGCGCCGATCGATTCGCCGATCGATTCGCCGATCGATTCGCCGATCGATTCGCCGATCGATTCGCCGATCGCCTTGGTCCCGGGCCACTTGGCCCTGCTGGACGAGGGGGTTCGAAACCATGGTTACTTGGCCTTCTGGGCGATGTCGCGCTGATCCGCGGGGAGGGCGGCCGGCACGGGGGATCCCGAGATCTTGGTCACCGCGTCGTAGCGCGAGGGGCAGACCTCCAGGCAGACCCCGCACCTGGTGCACTTGTCCTGGTCAATGACGTGGATCTGCTTCTTTTGGCCCTCGATGGCCTGGGCCGGGCAGCGCTTGTGGCACACCAGGCAACCCTTGCACTTGTCGGGGTCGATGTAGTAGGCGATGAGCTCCTTGCAGCTCAGCGCGGGGCAGCGGCCCTCCCGGATGTGGGCCTCGTACTCGTCGCGGAAGTAGCGCACCGTGCTCAGGAAGGGGTTGGGCGCGCTCTTGCCCAGGGCGCACAGGGAGGCCTCCATGGCCACCTCGGACAGCTCCTCGAGGGTCTCGATGTCGCCCTCCTTGCCGCGGCCCTCGCAGATGTTCGTCAGGATCTTGTGCATCTGCCGCAGCCCCTCGCGGCAGGGCAGGCACTTGCCGCAGGACTCCTCGGTCAGAAAGTCGATGAAGTAACGGGCGACGTCCACCATGCAGGTGTCCTCGTCCATGACGATCATGCCGCCCGAGCCCATCATGGAGCCGGCCTGGGTGAGCTCGTCGAAGCCCACCTCCAGGTCGAGCAGCTCCGCGGGGATGCACCCGCGGAGCTGCTCGACCTGGAGGTGGGCTTCGACGAGCTCAC
>CAYFWA010000269.1:255-8345 GCA_964346625.1 uncultured Myxococcales bacterium | reverse complement strand
GGGGCATCGAGGTGCGGTTTCACCTCGCCGTGCCGGCGGACTGGCTTCTTCTGCTCCTCGGCGCAGCGGATATCGTGGAGCTCACCATGCCTGTCGAGGACGATCCCCGCTGTAGCGAGCCACCCCGGATCCGTGAGACCGCCGACGAGCGCGGGACCCGGGGCATCGAGGTGCGGTTTCACCTCGCCGTGCCGGCGGACTGGCTTCTTCTGCTGCTTTGGGACGTGGACCAGTTCGCCCGGCTGTTTCCGGACATCAAGCACTACGAGGTGCTGCGGCGGGGCGCCGGGGATCCGCCCACCGAGGTGGACGTGCGCTATCGGGTGGACGCGGTGGTCACCGAGCTCGGCTACGTGCTGCGGCGGACCCTGGACCGGGAGGCGCGCAGCATCACCTGGCGGGAGCTTTCGGGGGATCTGCGGCGGGTGCGCGGGGGATGGTGGACCGAGCCCGTCGAGCCCGTCGAGCCCGTCGAGCCCGTCGAGCCCGTCGAGTCCGTCGAGCCCGTCGAGCCCGTCGAGCCCGTCGAGCCCGTCGAGCCCGTCGAGCCCGCCGAGACCAGCGAGGCGGTGGTGTGCCGGGCCACCTACCGGGCCTTCGTGGACGTGGGGCGCTGGGTGCCCACGCGGCTGGTGGCCCGGGGCGCGCGGCGCAAGGCGGGCGAGATGGTGGAGCGGCTGCGGCGGGTGACCGCGGAGATCTACCGCCAGCGGTCGGGTGAGGCGCCCGGGTAACGTTGTCGCCACCGCCGCTCCGGCGAAGCGCTGCCATCGGTAGGGGGATGGGACCCGGCTGTCTCCGGAGCTCGCGTCGAAGAGACGGGGGCGGCCCCTGCTCCGAATGGATGCGTCCTGCTCCGAATGGATGCGTCGGCGGAGGGGCAGGGGACGCGGCAGAAGTCGCCATGACGGTTCGAGAACACCGGTCGGGGCTCGCCTGGACCGGCCTGGTTGGCACGCCGGATGCAACGCTGGACGCCGACATCCAAGCCGGGGGGCATCGGCACCGTCGCTCCATGGCCGGAGCGCCGATGGACGGGGGATCACCAGACCACTAGACCGCGAGGCACAGGAGGCAGACAACCATGTCCAGAGAGGAACTGAGACTAGAAGGAAAGACCGCCATCGTCACCGGCGGTGCCCACGGTATCGGCCGGGCCTGCTGCGAGGTCATGGCGCGGGAGGGGGCCAAGGTCGCCATCACGGACGTCGAGTCCGGCGAGGGGAAGGCCCTGGCCGATCAGATCTCGAGCACCGAGGGCCAGGAGGCGGTCTACCACGACCTGGACGTCCGGGCCGAAGACCAGGTCACGCAGGCGTTCACCGCGGTGAAGGACCGCTTCGGCGGGGTGGACATCCTGGTGAACAACGCGGGGGTGGCCGGGCCCAACAAGCCCACCGACGAGATCTCGGTGGAGGAGTGGCAGAGCGTGATGGACGTCAACGTCAAGGGCGTGTTTCTTTGCACCAAGCACGCCATCCCCCTGATGCGGGAGGCCGGGGGGGGATCCATCGTGAACCTTTCGTCCATCTACGGCCTGGTGGGCGCCCCGGATCTGCCGCCCTATCACGCGTCCAAGGGCGCGGTGCGGCTGATGACCAAGACCGACGCGCTCTTTTACGCGGAGCAGGGCATCCGGGTAAACTCGGTGCACCCCGGCTACATCTGGACGCCCCTGGTGAAAAAGCTCGCCGAGGAGACGGGCACGGATCCGGACGAGTTCCGCGCCCAGCTCGCCGAGCTGCACCCCATGGGCCGGGTGGGCCAGCCCGAGGAGATCGCCAATGGCGTGCTGTTTCTCGCCTCGGACGAGTCATCGTTCATGACGGGCTCCGAGCTCGTCATCGACGGTGGGTACACCGCCCGCTGAGCACACCGCCCGCTGAGCACACCGCCCGCTGAGCACACCGCCCGCTGAGCACACCGCCCGCTGAGCACCTTCCCCCCCCCTGTAGCCCTCGTAGCGTCCTCCCTTTCATCACGCTCCGACGTCACTGCGTTCCTGTCCATCGCCGCGCTCTGCTCTGATTGCACTGGCGTGGCGCGTTCCGGCAATCCCGGTGAGCAGACTCTGAGAGCAGCCCTGGGAGCAGCCCCGTCAATTGGCCGTAGGGGCAGCTCGCGGCGCGAGGTCTTTTACGCGGAACGCAGGGCGCCGAGCGTCGGGCTCGATTCTTCCCGATGGTTGAGGGGCGGGCGTTGGGGCGAGAAGAGGGGCGGCCGGGTCAGCCCGACTGGCCGAGGGTGGCCAGCAGGGTCTTGCAGAAGGCGGGGAGGTCGTCGGGGTTGCGGGAGGTGATGATCCGCTGGTCGGCCACCACCTCGGTGTCCTCCCAGCGGGCACCGGCGTTTTCCAGGTCGTCCCGGATGGAGAAGAAGCTGGTGACCCGGCGGCCCTCGAGCAGCCCGGCCGAGGCCAGCATCCAGGGGCCGTGGCAGATGGCCGCCACCACGCCGCCGTCGGCGTGGACGCGTTGGACCAGCGTCACCATGGCGGGGGTACGCCGCAGGTGATCCGGGGAGTAGCCCCCGGGGATCACCACGGCGCCGAATTGCGCCTCGGTCACTTCGTCGATGGCGACATCGGGGGTGACGGGCACGCCGTGCTTGCCGTGGCAAGTGGCCGTGTCCGCGCCCACGCGCTGCACGGTCAGCCCCGCCTCCTCGAGGCGGTAGTAGGGATACAAAAGCTCGATTTCCTCGAACAGCGGAGCCACGAGGACGGCGATGGGGTTGCTCTCACTCATGGACGGGTTCTCCTCGATGTAGGGATGCGTTTGATGAACGGAGTGGGTGACGCGGCGCCGAGGGGAGCAAGGGGGACGCTGGAGCGCCCCCCCCCCTTGCTCCCTGGCGCCCCAGGCGGTCAGTCCTGCGGGGGCTTCACCGTGATCCGGTTCTGGACCCAGGTGGCACCGCCTTCGTAGGCTTCCTCCATGGCGGCGTCGTAGGAGGTCCAGGTGGGGACCTCGCCGCGGAGCGTGGCCACGCCGTTTTTCACCTTCACCTTCACGTTTCCGGAGAAGACGAAGGGGTTCCAGTACAGCTCGGATCGGATGTCCTTTTTGATCTCGCGGTCGCTCTTGAATGTTTGGAAGGGCTGGTAGTCGTACCAGTCGCTGTCATAGATGTACATCTCGTCCACGAAGGGGTTGTAGGCCAGCGCCTCGCGGCCGTCCTTCACGTTCAGGCGGTTGACCACCGACACCACGCCGTGGATCCTCGCGGCCACGTCGTCGGCGCGCCCCTTTTCGAAGTAGCTGTCCACCTTGCCGTCGAGGTAGACGTCGCCGCCCTTCACCGTGACCTTCACCTCGTGGGCGTCCACGAAGGGATCCCACAGCATGGCGTCGTTGATGGCGGTGTTGATCTCGGCGTCGCTCGGCGTGGAGGGCCTGACCTTGATGCGGTTGTAGACCCGGAGCACCCCCACCGTGTGGCGGGCGACCCGGCCCGCGGCCCGCTTGGCCTTGAGGTTGTCCACCGTGCCGCGCAAGGTCACGATGCCGTCGCGCACGTGTACGTAGACGTCGAAGGAGAACACGCGGGGATCGTAGGCGAGCGCGGTGTCCAGGGCCGACTTGATCTCGGCGTCGGATGCGTCCACGTACTCCCGCTTGCGCTCCATGGGCTCCTTGGCCCACTTGCGGACCTTCAAGGCGCTGGTGTCCACGCCCTTGACGCCCGCCACCCAGGCGTCCACCGACGCGCGGGTGCGCTCCACGGCGCTGCCCACCGTGCCCGAGAGCGTCACGGTGCCGTCATTGACCTGGACGCGGATCTGGCCGTGGTCCACCAGGGCGTCCCAGCGCAGGCGCTTTTCCACCTCCTGATCGATCTGGAAGTCCGAGCGGTCGCTCCGGTAGCGGATCTTGATCTGGTTGCGGATCCCCTCGACCCCGGAGACGCCCTTGGCCACCTTGGCGGCGAGCTGCTTGTGCGCCCAGGAGTGCACGGTGCCGGTGAGGGTCACCACGTCGTCTTGCACCGAGGCCTGGATCTTCCAGGACTTGGTGGCTGTATCCCGGAACAGCGCGGTCTGGACGTCCCGGCGGATCCCCGCGTCGGACCGCTCGAGGATGGGATCGATCTTCAGGCGGTTCACCACCGAGCGCACGCCCTTGACCGTCTCGGCGAGGGTGGTGGCCCGCTCCTTGATCAGCAGGTTGCTCACCTTTCCGGTGAGCCGCACCACGCCCTGGTCGGTGCGGACCGTGATGGCGTTGAGGGACACGGCGGGATCGTGGGCGAGATCGTTTTCAACCGCCGTGGTGATGGCCCAGTCCGAGATCGCCTCGGCGTGGGCCGCGGGGACGCCTGGCAGCAGCCAGCCCACCCCGAGCACTGCCGCCGTGGCGACGAGCAGCGCCGCACGTCTACGGAAGCTCGTTTTCGTATTCGATCGATGCATGAGTCCTGTCTCCCTGTCTACTGCGTTGGTTTCGTTGTTTCGTTGTTTCGTTGTTTCGTTGTCTCGTTGTTTTGTTGGTTTCGTTGTCTCGTTGGTTTCGTTGTCTCGTTGTCTCGTTGGCGCCTCCCGGGCCACGCCTTCCGACGCGCGTGACCCGGGCGCGGGGCGGCGCGGCGTGGCGATGAGCGGAGCTACCGCACCGCCAGCTTGTTGTAGACCCACGTGGCGCCGCCCTCGTAGGCCTCCTCCAGGGCGGTGTTCCACTCGCCCCAGGTGTCGACGGTCCCTTTCAGGGTCGCCACCCCCTCGTCCACCTGGACGCGGATGTCGCCCTGGTTCACGAAGGGGTTCCAAAACAGCTCGCTTTTGATGTCGGTCTTGATCTGGCGGTCGCTCTTGAAGGTGGGTAGCGGCTCGTAGTCGTACCAGTCGTAGGCGTAGATGTAGTCGTCGTACACGTAGGGGTTGTACGAGAGCGCCTGGCGGTGGTCTTTGACGTCGAGGCGGTTGTTTACCGCCACTACGCCGAAGGTCCGGGCGGCGACGTCATCGGCGCGACCCTTTTCGAAGTAGGTGTCCACCTTTCCCGTCAGGTTGGCGACGCCGTTTTTCATGGTCACTGTCACCTCGGCGAGCTCCACCCAGGGATCCCAGAGGATGGCGTTGCGCACGGCTTTGGCCACCTCTCGGTCCGAGGGAGCCTCGGGGCGCACCTTCACGCGGTTGAACACGCGGCTCACGCCCACGGTGTGGCGGGCCGCCTCGGTGGCGGCCCGCTTCGCCTTCAGGCTGTCCACCTGCCCTCGCAACGTCACGACGCCGGCGTTGACGCTCACCAGCACCTTGTCCGACAGCACGCGGGGGTCGTAATACAGCGCGTCCTTGACCGCCTGGGTCACCCGGTTGTCGGGCTTGTCCACGTACTTGTTCTTGCGCATGGCGGGGTTGCGCGCCCACCGCTTGACCTCCAGGTCATCGGTGTCCACCGCCTTGACGCCCATCACCCACGCGTCCACCGCGGCCTGGGACCTCTCCGCGGCGCTGCCCACCGTGCCCGACAGCTGGACCTTGCCGTCGACGACCTTGATGCCGATGAGGGCGTCGTCCACCAGGGTGTCCCAATTGAGCCGCTTGCGGATCTCTTTTTTGATCTGATAGTCGGAGCGCTGCTTCGCGTACTCGATGGTGATCTGGTTGTCGATGGCGGTGACGCCGCGCACGCCCTTGGTCACCTTGGCGGCGAGCTCCTTTTGGGCCCAGGAGCCCACCGTGCCCTGCAGGGTGACCGCCCCATCCTCCACGTCGACGTCGATCTTCCAGGACTTGGTGGCGGGATCGCGGATCAGCGCGCTCTCCACGTCGTTTTCGATGCCGATGTCGGTGCGCAGCACCGGGGGTTTCACCTGGGTCAGGCTCACCACCGAGCGGACGCCCTTGACCGTCTCGGCGAGGCTCACGGCGCGCTCCTTGGCCAGCAGGTTGTCTACCGTGCCTCGGATCGTCACCACGCCTTCCTTGGTGGTCACGTCCAGATCGTTGAGGCGCACGGCGGGATCGAACAGTAGCTCGTCCTCCACGGCCGTGGTGATGGCTTGGTCTTTGAGGGTCTGGCCCCGGGCCGGGCCGGGCGCGGCGAGCAGCGCGGCGACGGCGAGGGCGAAGACCGCCCACAGCGTACGCGGCAACCTGCGACCAGTGCTTGTTTTTTTGCGGTACATGGCTTTCCTCCGTTTTCGCGTTTTCGATTGGATTTCGTTGAGACGATTTCGTAGAGACGGCTGAACAGCAATTTGAATGCCAGGCGTTCTCTGCATCCCGCCGGGCTCCATCGACGTCCCGTCCGTGTCGGGAGTGTCTCAGCGGCTCCCCGATTCGTGAAGCCATCGTCACAACCTCGGCATTCGCATGGTTTTTGAGTCCACCAACCGCTGCGACCCGGTCGACGCAGCGTGACACGGGGATCACGAAAACAGCTCCGTCCGGGCCGTGTCCGTCGCAGCGGGCCGCACCCCGTGCTGAGCGGGGCGTTTTCGAGGCGGATCGAAACGTCGGATGGACGGTGGCGCGGGGTGGGAGGAACCGGGGAGAGGGTCAGCCATTCTCCTCTTCGGCTTGTTCGGCTTGTTCGGCTTGTTCGGCTTGTTCGGCTTGTTCGGCTTGTTCCACCAGGGGCGGCCTGGCCTCCCCGGGGGTGCGACCCTGGCGCTCGGCCGTGGGCCCCTCGGTGGTCGCCAGCTTGGTCTTGCCGCGCGGGTTGGGATCGCGGATCAGCGAGCCGGGAGGGGCGGCGTCGGGCATGGCGGCCGGGGAGTTGGCGTGCGCTGGGCGCCCCGTGGCGAGGGTTTGGCTCGTGGTGCCGTTCGCCGGTCCATGCGTCGGAGGGGGGGAGCCCGCCGCGTTGCCATTGGGCGAGCGGGCACCCGGGGCAGGGGACCGGAACCCGTTGGCCGACCTCAGGGTCTCGGGGAGCTGCAGCAGGGCGGCGACATCCTGGGGGAGGTCCTTGGACAGTAGCGTTCGGGTTTCCGCATCCAGGGTCTCTGCCAGCACGGAGAACACGGCGTTGGCGTGCTCCATGGCAAACCCCTGGTAGCTCTCCTCGAGCTCTTCGAGCTCACGGACGCGGTCGTAAAACGCTGCCCGATCGGGGAAGCCACGGAACCGCGTGGTGCGCAGCGGGGTGCCCAACTCCAGGGGCGCGCGATCGGCCACCTGGAAGGCGACCAGTTGATCCACCGTCTCGCCCAGCGCCGTCATGGTGGCCGCCACCGCGCGCTCGGCGTCGCGAGGATCGGTGAACCCCGCCCGGTGCGAAACCTGCTCGATGAACCGATCGTAGCGATCGTAGGTGGTCATTTCTCCTCCTCTTGGGACAGGGTCTCCCGGCTTGCCGGGACGCTCCCCCCGGCGTACCGGATGGGTGCTCATGGTGGGTCACGCGATCATCGAGACCCACCGTACCACGGTGGAAAGGAAGCATTTACCGTGCCAGCGTGCGTCGGGGAGGATCCCGAGCGTGGCGCCACGCAGCAGGAGATTCTCCGCACGACCCTCGCGCAGGGGAGCTGGTGCGGCGAGGTGGTGAACCTGCCGCGGGGAGGGGATCCGGAGGCGCCTTTCGTCGGCGTGGACATCGAGCAGTTCCTTGCGCAGTGGCGACCCCGCCGTCCCGACGGCACACCGTATCGCCCGCAGGACTCGCCGCTGGGGCGGGCCCTGGGGCAGGGTGAGGTGGTGGCGGGCGAGCCGCTGATCTTCGACGACGCGACCGGCCAGACGCGCTGGCTGGTGTGCCACGCCGCCCCGACCTCGCCGTGCTGTACATGTCAGGCTACTCCGTCTCGCGCGCTCCGGGCGTCCGGCGCCACACCTTTTCCATCGTCCGCCCCGCCACAACCAGTCGGCCCCAACGCGATGAACAGCAGAGGCACCGGCCCGCTGAGCAAACCCTGCATCCCCCGGCGAGCGAGCTCACCGAGGGCAGCCATCTTTCCGGAGCACCGAAATCTCATCAAGCAATTTGCCATACCCGTGCCCCATTCTATCGCAGCCACTGCCCCGAGTGGAAGAAGGGACGGAGCTCCGAAGCTCCATCTTTCGAAAATACCGCACCCGTGCCCCATGCTATCGCAGCCACTGCCCCGAGTGGAAGAAGGGACGGAGCTCCGAAGCTCCATCT
>CAYFWA010000269.1:0-155 GCA_964346625.1 uncultured Myxococcales bacterium | reverse complement strand
TTCGAAAATACCGCGCTATTTGGGCGCAGAACGGAAGAGCGGAACACCGTCCCCTTTGGACGCGTTCGGCTGCCGGTGGCGGAGGCCCGGGTGGGATGCGGGGTTAGGGCTCGCGCAAGAATAAGTTCGACGCACCGAGGGCGCCGAGGCGCAAT
>CAYFWA010000268.1:4451-8352 GCA_964346625.1 uncultured Myxococcales bacterium | reverse complement strand
GGCGGCCGGCGGCGCCGCGGGCGCGGCCGGCGCCTCGACCGGGGCCACCGCGGCCGGGCGGGCGGCGGGCTTGCCCGCCACCTCCTGGACCTGCTCGATTAGCTTCTGGGTGTCGAAGGGCTTGACCAGGTGCCCGTCGGCGCTCGCGCCCTTGTCCGCATCGAAGGGCTCCTGGTTGGAGCACGCCACGAGCACCGGGATGGGCTGCAGCTCCGGATCCGCCTTGACGGCGGCGGCTACCTCGTAGCCGGTCTTGCCCGGCATCCGGTGATCCGCCACGATCAGATCCGGTTTGACCTGGCGCGCCAGATCCAGGGCCGCGTCGCCGCTTTCGGCGAGGTGCAGCTCCACGTCTTCCTTGGCGAACGCGATCTGATAGCAGCGCCGCAGTGTCTGGCTGTCATCAGCCACCAGGACCTTTTTGCTCATACCGCCTCCGGGGACACCCATGGGGATCCAATCCGTTGGTAGCATGCCCCCCCGATTTGCGTCAAGAAAGTGACGAAATTCTCCGCTCTTTGCTCCCTTGGGCGGTCTCTTTGGGGTGGTCGAAAGCGCCAGGCTGGGGGGGGCGCCCCGCGCGTAGTCCCGCGTCGCCCCGCGTCGTTCCGCGTCGTTCCGCGACGCCCTGCGCGCCCCGCGGCGCGCCGGATCCCCAACCCGCTGCCGCTCGGGGCGCTGGCTACCCCGAGCCGAGATCCTCTTCGTATGCGTGCAGCACCAGGCCCAGCCGCTCGGACAGATCCGCGCTGTCTTTGAACCTCGCGCGGTAGGTGGCGGCGCCGGTGGGATCGTGGCGCTCGAAGATGTCCAGGGCGCGCTCCATCTCGGCGTAGCGTCCCCAGCGACGCAAGGCCGCGGCCATCCACTCGTAGGCCGGGGTCAGGTCACGCTGGCGGCGCACCGCATCGCGGAAGCGCGCCACAGCCGCGCGCTGGTGCCCGCGCTTGGCAAAGCCCTTGCCGCGATCCGAGGCGGTCTGGGCGATGGCCCGGGCGTTGGCCACGGCGGTGGCGAAGTACTGGCGCGCCTGATAGTGATCCCCCCGCTGCGCCGCCATCAGCCCGAGGTAGTAGGGCGCCTGGTCATCCCCGGCGGTGATGTCCACGTAGGTCTCGAGGCGCTTGCGGGCCCGCTCCAGGCGGCCTCGGCGGTAGTGCAGGATCCCCATCCACTTGTGGGCCGCCGGCGCCGCCTCCTGCTCCTTGCGCTGAAACAGCGCCTTTAGCACCACCTCGGCCTCGGTGAGCCGATCCCGATGGAAGTAGGCCTCGGCCACGCACAGGTGCGCGTCGGCCCGGCCGGTCTTCTCGTAGGCGCGCCCACAGGCCTTCACCGCCTCCGGGTACTGCTCCAGGGTGAGATACAGGCTGCCGAGCTGGAACCACGCCTCCTCGCGCCCGGCCCGGGCCGCCTTGCGATAGCTTCGCTTGGCCGCCTCCACGTCCCCTTCCAGCCGGGCCAACCGGGCCTCGATCATCAACCCCTCCACGCCGAGCTTGGCCGCCGCCTCCCGCACGAAGGGGCGCACCCGGCTCAGGGGAAGCTGCCCCGCGTCGAACTCGGTGATGAGATCCCCGGCCATGCCCTTCAGGAACGCCTCCCAGCCCTCGCCCGGATGGAAGATGCCCGGCCGCACGCCCCAGCGCAGCCCGCGGCGCTGGAGCAGCTTCTTGATCTTCACCGTGTCGTTGTGCAGCACCCAGGGCAGGCGCATCTCGATGATGGGGTAGCGGTCCGAGTTCGGCCGGGCGCCCCGGCTCAAGGCCACGGCGGTGTCGCGACCGAACAGGTAGTGGCGAAACACCGCGTACTGGTCCACGCCGAACTGATCGGCCCGCTTGCGCAGCCGCGGCTCCTGCAGGTGCCGCCGGACCACCGCGGGATCCAGCCGCAGGTGCTCGTCGCCCCCCACCAGCAGCAGGGAGTTGGAGTCCACCTGCCAGACGTGGGCCGAGGGGAACGCCAGGGTGAAGGCCTTGAGCAGGGCCGCGAGGCCCTCCTGGTCCATGCGAAACAGGTTGATCCACTGGCAGAAGATCCCGCCCTTGCGCAGGTTCTGACGCACGATCCCGAAGTGCTCCCTGGTATAGAGCGAGGCCACCCCGGACAGCCAGGCGTGGGACGGCTGGGACACGATGAGGTCGAAACGGTGGGGCTCGGTCCGGGCCCTTCGAAGCAGCGCGTTGCGCCCGTCGTCGGTCTCGATGTTTACCCGCTCGTCCTCGCCGGGGTGCTTCACGTTCAAGGTGCGGTAGATGAACTCGGAGGCCCGCACCACCTCCGGCTCCAGCTCCACCACGGTGATCTCGTCGAGGTCCGTCTGGGTGAGACACTCGGCGGTGCCTCCGCCTCCGAGCCCGATCTGCAGCGCCCGCTCGGGCTTGGGGTGCAGCAGGTAGGGCAGCACGCCCAGGTACCAGATGACCTGGGCGTAGCGGGGCTCCGACGTGCCGTGATAGGCCTCGTTCAGGCCGTTGTTTCGCAGGCGCAGGCCGCCGTCGCTCAGCCGATGCACCGTCACCACGGTCACGCGGCCCTGGGCCTTCCAGATGATCCGATCCACGGCCTTGGAGGCCTTCTCCACCTTGAAGCCCAGGGAACGGTCGTAGTCCTCCAGGGCGTACCGGGTGCACACCAGGCGGTAGAGCTGAACGTCGGGCCGAAAGGCCGCCAGAAGCAGCAGCACGGCCAGGGGCGCGGCCATGAGGCCGATCCCCTTCTGCCAGGCGAGCGAGCGCCAGCCCCGGCCGCGGGTGGACACGAGCTGGATGTGGCGCCAGGTGGACAGCCCCCCCGCGGCGAAGGCGAGCATCAGGCTCAGCACCACCATGCCGAGCAGGATGGAGTTGAGGTCTCGCACGAGCATGATCAGGACGATGCCCCCGCTGATGGAGCCCAGGATGGAGCCGACGGTGTTGGCGGCGTAGACGCTGCCCATGCTCGAGGCGATGCGGCCGCGGTAGCGGGCGGCGATGGTCACGCACACCGGGAAGGAGGCGCCGAAAAAGAGCGTGGGCACCAGGATGATCAGAAAGACGATGCAGACCTTGAGGGTGAAGCCTCCCTCCACCCCCGTCCCGGATCCGAGGAAGGCGTCCACCAGGGCGGGCACCAGGGGGATCATCAGGATGGTGAACACGCAGCCCAGGGCGGCCATGAGCTGGAGCTTGGCCAGCAGCCCCCACAGATCCCGGCTCCCGTCGATGAAGGGCGAGATGAACAGCGAGCCCAGCGCGATGCCGAGCAAAAAGGAGGCCAGCAGCGCCGAGAAGCCGTACACCGTGCCGTCGAGCAGAAAGCCCAGGATTCGCGTCCAGACCACCTCGTTGACCAGGGCGACGTACCCCCCCATGGCGGCGAACGCCATCACCGCCACCACGCCGGCGCGCGGAGACAGCACATCGAGCCCGGCCGGCGGCGGGGCCGGCGGCGGGGCCGCCGCCGGGCTCGGCGCGCCGGGCAGCACCGCCGGCGTGCGGCCCGTCGCGGCCTCGGGCTCGGCCCCGGGCGCGGCACCGGCACCCGGCTCGGCCCCGGCACCCGGCTCGGCGTCAACCTCGGCCCCGGTCTCGAGCCCGGCCTCGGCGTCAGCCTCGGCCCCGGCCCCGGCCCCGGCCTCGGCCTCGGCCTCGGCAACGGCCCCGGCCTCGGCACCGACCTCGAGCCCGGCCTCGGCGTCACCGGCCACCGTACCGGCGGCCGCGGCCGCCGGCGGCGCGGTCGCCGAGGACAGCCCGCCCCTGGCGGCGGCGCCGGCCACCGCCGCCGCCTCCCCCACCGACGCGGCCCCATCGGCCTCCCCGCTGTGGGGCGCCGGGGCGGCGGACCGGGTCGCCGTCGTCGCCTGCGTCGCCTGCGTCGCCTGCGTCGCCTGCGTCGCCTGCGTCGCCTGCGTCGC
>CAYFWA010000268.1:0-4351 GCA_964346625.1 uncultured Myxococcales bacterium | reverse complement strand
ACGGCGCCACCAACGGCGCCACCAACGGCGCCACCAACGGCGCCACCAATGACGCAACCAACGACGCCACCAATGACGCCACCAACGACGCCACCAACGGCGCCACCAACGGCGCCACCAACGGCGCCACCAATGACGCCACCAATGACGCCACCAACGACGCCACCAACGACGCCACCCCAGACGCCCCGAAGGTCCTGCTCGTGTCCCGACCCCTGGAGCCGGACCGGGCAGACGGCACGGTGCAGCTCGTGCGGCTGCTCGCGGCCGCTGGCGCGGACCGGGGCGAGCCGGGCCGCTGGCACGTGTGCCTGCCCGCCGGGGTCTCGCCCCCGGCCCCCGGCGTGCCGGCCCGGGTGACCGCCCTGCCGGGCCCCTGGGGGCTGCGGGCGTGGCAGCCCTTGACCCTCGCCTGGCTCCTCGGTCTCCCGCGGGGCTGGATCCGCCACTACTTCTTCACCCCCAGCCTCCCCGTGGTGCGGGTGCTGCGGGCGGTGCATCGCCTGAACCCCGGCCCCACGGTGCAGACCTTCTGCTCGAGCCCGGGGGACGAGGTGGACCTGCGCCCCCTGGTGTTCGCACACCGCGTGGTGGCCCTCAGCCGCCACAGCCGCGATCGTCTGCTGGCCGCCGGCGTAGAGGGCTCCCGGATCCGGCTCATTCCCCCCGCGGTGACACCGGCCCCAGAGCGCACCCCCGCACAGCGGGAGGCGCTGCGGCGCCGGGTCCGGCGCCGGCTGGGGCTTCCTGCCGACGCTCGGCTTCTTCTGTACATGGGGGACTACGACGTCGCCGGCGCGGCCCTCACCGTGGCCCGCGCCCTGCCGACGCTCCTGCGCGGTCATCCCGCGCGTCACGCGGTGCTGGCCTGTCGCCCCAAGGGCGCGGCCCACGCCGAGGTGGCCCGCCAGGTCCGCTCCGCCCTGAGCGCCGGGGACGCGCCGGCCCGTCGCGTCCACCTCGTGGGGACCGTGCCCCACGCCCCGGAGCTGGCCGCCGGCGCAGACCTGGCGCTGATGCCCGCGCCCCGGCTCCCCGACAAGATGGACCTCCCGCTGGCGCTGCTCGAATCCCTGGCCGCCGGGGTGCCGGCGGTGGTGGCCGACCGCGGCCCCCTGGCCGACCTCGTGCGCGCCGGCGCCGCCGCGGGGGTGGACCCGGCCGCCCCTCAGCGGCTAGTCTGGGAGGTTGAGCGGCTGCTGTCCGATCCCGAGGCCCATCAGGCCCAGGGCGAGGCCGGCCGCCGCTGGTGCGCCACCTCCGGCGCACCGGCGCCCCTGGCGCGGTCCCACCAGCGGCTCTATGCTGAGCTGTGTGCGTCGAGCCCTTGAGGGCTCGAACGCGTCCGAACCACTGACCTCGCCGGCACGAGAACCGGCGCCGGAGTCGATGCCGCAAAAATGAGCCCCGCTCCCCCCATCCACCAGCGCTACTACGACGACTTCTCCCTGCGCTACGACCACGCCCGGGGTCGCGCCTACCACCGCCTGGTGGATCGACTGGAGATCGAGGTCGTCGCGCCCTACCTGGCGGACAGCGAAGCTTTGGATCTGGCTTGCGGCACCGGCCTCACGCTGATGGCGCTGCACGAGGAGACCCGCCGCGCGGTGGGGGCCGACCTGTCGGGCGGCATGCTGGCCGCCGCCCGCCGCCGCGGGCTGCGCGTGGTCCAGGCCTCGGCCGAGCGGCTCCCCTTCGAGAGCCGGCGCTTCGACCTCGTCACCTGTTTCAAGGCCTTCCCGCACCTGCCGCGCCGGCGGGCCTGCCTGGCCGAGATCCACCGGGTGCTGCGGCCCGGGGGCCGCGCCGCGGTGGAGCTGTACAACCCGGTGAGCCTGCGGGGCCTGCTGCGCCGGCTGGGGCCGCGGCGCGCCGTGTCGGGCCGATATCACGAGGGGCACATCCCCACGCGCTACGACACGGTGGGGGCGCTGGCCGCCCGCCTGCCGCCGGGGCTGGAGCTCGAAGCCGCCCACGGCATCCGGGTGGTCACCCCCGCCGGGAGCCTGCTGGGGTGGCCCGCCGTCGGGCCGGCCCTCGCGCTTCTGGAGCGCCGGCTCAGCGCCCACCGGGCCTCCCGCCACGTGGCGGGCTTCGTGGTGGTGGTTCTCAAAAGGAACGACGCATGAGCAGCACCGACGAATACCGGAGACCGTTTTACGAGAGCCGGATCCTCATCGTGGACGACGAGGCCAGCGTCCGGGACTGGCTGGCGATCTACATGAAGCGCCAGGGACACCGCTTCGAGACGGCCGAGTCCGGCCAGCAGGCCCTGGATCTCATCGCCCACCAGGAATACGACCTGGTGATCACCGATCTCAAGATGCCCCAGGTGTCGGGGCTCGACGTGCTGCACGAGGTGGTACGGCGCTGGCCCGCCACCCAGGTGGTGATCATGACCGCCTTCGCCACCCCCGAGACGGCCATCGAGGCGATGAAGGCCGGCGCCTACGACTATCTCACCAAGCCCTTCAAGATCGACGAGATGGCCCTGGTGATCAACCGCGCCCTGGAGAAGCGGGCGCTGATCCGGGACAACACCGCCCTGCGCGAGCAGCTCGTGGGCCAGTACCGATTCGAGGATCTGGTGGGCAAGTCGGCCCCCATGCGCCAGATGTTCGAGCTGGCTCAGCGGGTGGCCTCCACCCGCTCCACCGTGCTGATCACCGGGGAATCCGGCACGGGCAAGGAGCTGGTGGCCCGGGCCCTGCACAACGGCTCCTCGCGGGCCCAGGATCCCTTCGTGGCCCTCAACTGCGGCGCCATCCCCGAGAACCTGCTGGAGGCGGAGCTGTTCGGCCACGTCCGCGGCGCCTACACCGGCGCCGTGTCGGACGCCGAGGGCATGTTCCTGGCGGCCCACGGCGGCACCCTGGTGCTTGACGAGGTGGGGGAGCTGCCCGCCCCCCTGCAGGTCAAGCTCCTGCGCGCCTTGCAGGAGCGCTCCGTGCGCCCGGTGGGGGGCACTCGGGATCGCCCCATCAACGTCCGGGTGATCGCCATCACCAACCGCGACCTGGAGGCCGACGTGGCCGAGGGGCGCTTCCGCCAGGATCTGTACTACCGGCTCAACGTGATCCAGATCCACGTGCCGCCGCTGCGCGAGCGCACCGAGGACATCCCGCTGCTGGTGCACCACTTCGTGCGCAAGTTCGCCCTGGAGCACGGCAAGCGCATCGAGGGCGTGGAGCCCGAGGCCATGAAGGCGCTGTTCGATTACGGCTTCCCGGGCAACGTCCGGGAGCTGGAGAACCTGGTGGAGCGCGCCGTGGCCCTGACCCCGAGCACGACCCTCAGCTCGGAGCACCTCGCCCCGCCCCGCACCGGCGCGCCGGGCGCCCCCAGCCCCGCCCAGGAGCTGCCCCCCGAGGGGATCGACCTCGACCAGGCGCTCACCGCGGTGGAGCGGCGCTACATCGAGCAGGCCTTGGACCGCACCGGGGGCGTGCGCAAGCAGGCGGCCGAGTTGCTCGGGATCTCCTTCCGCTCCCTGCGCTACCGGCTCGACAAGCTCGAGCTGGATTGATTGGATTGACTGGATTGACTGGGTTGACTGGATTGACTGGGTTGACTGGATTGACTGGATTGACTGGATTGACTGGATTGACTGGATTGACTGGATTGACGCGCCCCGCCTCGTCGCCCGCTGCGTCCCGCCCAGCCTCGTCGCCCGCGGCGGCCCGCCCAGCCTCGTCGCCCGCGGCGGCCAGCCTCGCCTCGCCCGCGGCGGCCAGCCTCGCCTCGCCCGCGGCGGCCAGCCTCGCCTCGCCCGCGGCGGCCAGCACCGGCCGCCGATCCTCCGCGCTGTTGCATCGGCCGCCGATCCTCCGCGCTGCTGCATCGGCCGACAAATGACCATCCTTTGGCCTGTGGGGCCGTGGAGCGCGCCGTGGTGCCGCCGCCCCCTCCTGCGCCGGCCCCGGCCGCCTCGCCAAGGGCCAAACGCCGGCGTCAGGGCACAATATCCTTCAAGTGCGCAACATTCCGGCGCACCTCGGTCTCGGCTCCCCCATCCGGCCTGGTTGCTCGAATCGGGCCGCTGCTCGAGCAACCGAAGCGCCGACGCCACGCCACGCCGCGCCGCGCCGCGCCACGCCGCGCCACACCGCGACGAGGTGTGGCGGCGCCGCCGCGGCGTCACTGCGGCCCATCTTGCGCCCAGGTCCCGCGATATGGCGCCGCCGCGGCCTCACGACGTCACTGCGGCCAACCTCGCGCTGAGGTCACGCGATATGGCGCCGATGCGGCGTCACTTCCGCCCACCTCGCGCCCAGGTCCCGCGATATGGCGCTGATGCGGCGTCACTTCCGCCCACCTCAGGCTCAGAGCTGCGGCAGCGACACAGGGCCGG
>CAYFWA010000267.1:0-8400 GCA_964346625.1 uncultured Myxococcales bacterium | reverse complement strand
GGGCTGGACCCGGGCTCGCGCAAGCTCGGTTATGGTGTGGTCGACGTCCGTCGCCGGGGACAGTTCACCTACCGGGAGTGCGGCACCCTCAGCGCCCCCGAGCGGCTGGCGGTGCCCGCGCGCCTGCTCGTGCTCGCCCGGGACCTGCGGGAGGTGATCCAGGAGCTGGCACCCACGGTGGCGGCGGTGGAGGACGTGTTCCACCACCGCCACGCCCGCTCGGCGCTGGTGCTCGGCCAGGCCCGAGGGGTGGCGCTGCTGTGCGTGGCAGAGCAGGGCCTGCCGGTGTGCTCCTATCCGCCGGCCACGGTGAAAAAGACCCTCTGTGGCAACGGGCGGGCCACCAAGGAGCAGATCCAGCACATGGTGACGGCGCTGGCAAAGCTGTCGCGCCCGCCCGCCAGCGACGCCGCGGACGCGCTGGCCGTGGCCATCTGTCACTGTCTGCGCTTGCCGGCGGCGACGGGGGCGCAGGGGGAAGGAGTCTCCGGATGATCCATCGTCTGCGCGGCCGGCTCATCGACAAGCAGATCACCCTCGTGGTAGTGGACGCGGGCGGGGTGGGCTACGGAGTGGCGGTCTCGCCCCAGACCAGCGGCCAGCTCCCCGAGCCGGGCGTCGACGGCGTGGTGGAGGTGGATCTTTTCATCCGCACTCACGTCTACGAGGGCGGGATCGACCTGTACGGGTTTCGAAACGCCGCGGATCGGGAGGTGTTCCAGCGTCTCACCGGGGTCTCCAAGGTGGGCCACAAGATGGCCATGAACATCCTCGCCGGCCTGGAGGCCGACGAGCTGGTGAGCGTCATCTCGGACGGGGACTTGGCCCGGTTGGTGCGAATCCCCGGCATCGGCAAAAAGACCGCGGAGCGCATTGTGCTGGAGCTCAAGGAGCCCTTCGGTGAGCTGCGCCGCCTGCGGCAGGCCGCTACCCTCGCCGGGGAGGCGGACGCCGGGGCGACCCCGGAGTCGCAGACCGTGGCCGCGACCCTGGAGGACGTCCGCTCGGCGCTGTTGAACTTTGGCTACAAGGCCGCTGCCGTCAACCGCGTCATCCCGCTTTTGCAGAAGTCGGCCGAGGAGGGCGAGGCCCTCGCCGACCTCATCCGGGAGGGCCTACGCCTGCTGCAGCAGGGCTGAGTTTTTTAACACGGAGTCGATACTATCGCACGCGAGCGACACGATGATCCCCCGGCCGAGGTGAGCTTGACGGCCCCCGAGCCCCTGGACGCCGAGCAGGCCTCGGAGGCCTCGCTGCGCCCCCAGCGCTTCGAGGACTACATCGGGCAGCAGGATCTCAAGCGCCCCCTGCTCACCATGGTGTGGGCGGCCAAGCAGCGCCACGGGGCTCTGGATCACCTGCTTTTTTATGGCCCCCCCGGCCTGGGCAAGACCACCCTGGCGCACATCGTGGCCCACGAGATGGGGGTCGGGGTCCACCAGACCAGCGGCCCCGCGGTGGAGCACAAGGGGGTGCTCGCGGGCCTGCTCACCAACCTCGGCGAGCGGGACGTGCTGTTCATCGACGAGATCCATCGCCTGCCGCCGCCCGTGGAGGAGGCCCTGTACCCCGCCATGGAGGACTACGAGCTCGACGTGCTCATTGGCGATGGACCCCACGCCAAGGCCATCACCATGCCGCTTCCCCGGTTCACGCTGGTGGGCGCCACCACGCGCACGGGGCTTTTGACCTCTCCGCTACAAGACCGCTTCGGCTTCACCTGGCGGCTGTCGTACTACACCGAGGACGAGCTCACCGAGATCGTGCGCCGTAGCGCGGCGCGGCTGGGCATCGCGGTCACCGACGACGGCGCCCGGGAGCTCGGCCGCCGGGCCCGGGGCACGCCCCGGGTGGCCAACCGCTGGCTGCGCCGCGCCCGCGACTACGCCGCCGTGGCCGGCACCGAGCGCATCGATCGCGCCATCGCCGATCATACCCTCACCGATCTCCAGGTGGACCACGAGGGACTCAACCCCCTGGACCGCGACTACCTGCGCGTGCTCATCGAGCGCTTCGCCGGGCGGCCGGTGGGCATCGAGGCCATCGGCGCCGCCCTGTCCGAGGATCGGCAGACCCTGGAGTTCATGGTGGAGCCCTACCTGGTGCAGCAGGCCTTCGTGGATCGCACCTCCCGCGGCCGCGTGGCCACCGACAAGGCCGTGGCCCACCTGGGGCTCACGGGCGTCGCCGGCGATCGCTCCGACCAGGGGCGGCTTTTTTAACACCGGCTCGCTTGGGTAACCCGCTACAGCCCCATGAGGTCCGTGAGCCGCTCGCAGGCCGAGACGTCGGTGAGCGCCGCGGGGTCCACGGTGGCGGAAAACACCCGCACGGCGGGGCCGGTCATCAGCACCCGCTCGGCGCCCGGCGACACCCGGATCTCGAGCTCACCGCCCGGCAGCGCCACGGGGATGGCGGTGTCGGGGGCGGCGCGCCCCTCGAGCACCGCCGCCACCCCGATGGCGCAGGCGCCCGTGCCGCAGGCGGCCGTGAGGCCGGCGCCGCGCTCCCAGACCGCCGCTCGCAGCCGCTCGCCTTCGGGCCGGACGAAGGAGATGTTGGCCTTGCTCGGGAAGCGGGGGTGAATCTCGAGCCCCGGGCCGAGACGGCGGGCCAGGGTCACCGGATCGGGGCCCTCCGCCTCGTCGCCTTGCTCGGGCTCTACGAACACGATGGCGTGAGGGTTGCCCATGGACACGCCGGTGAACCGCACGGTCTGCCCGTCGGCCGTGTCCAGGGGCTCGCGCACGCCCGGCCCCTCGCCCGAAAGCGGAATCTCGGCCCGCGCCAGGATCGGGCGCCCCAGGTCCACGCGCACGCGGACCACGCGCCCCGCGGCGTCGCGCTCTGCGCGACAGGCCAAGGGGCCGGCGCCCGTCTCCACGGTGATCTCGTCGCGCTCGGGGGTCGGGTCCAGCAGGTGCTTGACCACGCACCGCAGCCCGTTGCCGCACATCTCGGCGCCCGAGCCGTCGGAGTTGACGATCTCCATGGCCGCGTCACAGCCCGCGGTCTCGCTGGCCCCCACCAGCAGGACGCCGTCGCCCCCCACGCCGTAGCGGCGGTGACAAAGCTGGATGGCCAGATCCTTTGCGGGGCCGGGCAGAGGGGTCTCGCGCCGGTCCAGCAGGATGAAGTCGTTGCCGGCGCCGTGGTATTTGACGATCTCCAGCTCCAGCATGCACAGCTCCTGCCGGAAGGGCTCAGACCCGAGGAGGACCCTGGGGCGGACCACCGGCCTGTGGATCCCCGTGCTGGGGGCCGCTGGGCCCTCCGGTCATGGACATGAACACGTCCTCGAGAGTGGTGCCGCGCTGGATCTCGCCGATGGACAGGTTCAAGGCGAACACCTCGCCCACCACCTGCTTGATGATCTCCTCGGCGGGGGGGGCGCCCTCGCCGAGGTTGATGGTCATCCAGCCCACGTGCTGATCAAAGAACACGTTGCGCACGCCCGGGGACTGCTCGATCTGCTGAAAGAAGGGGATGGGTGGGTGGCCCCCCCTGATCTGGAGCCGGATCTGGTTTTCCCGCTCGGTGAAGGTCTCGATGCGATCCTGTTTGATGATCTCGCCCTGGTGGATCAGGGCCACCACGGAGCACAGATCCTGGATCTCCGCGAGGTTGTGCGAGGACACCACCAGCGTGGTCTCATTCCGCATGGAGGCGATGAGGTCGCGGATCTGTTTGGCCGCGAAGGGGTCGAGGCCGGCGGTGGGCTCGTCGAGCAGCACCAGCTCCGGCTGGCCCAAAAAGGCCTGAGCCAGCCCGGCGCGCTTGGCCATGCCGTGCGACAGGTGGCCGGGGAACTTCTTGACGTGGTCGGCGAGGCCCACGAGCTCGAGGGTCCGCAGGGCCTCCTTTTGCGCCGCCTGCTTGTCAAAGCCGAGCAACTCGGCGAAAAAAGTGAGCTGGGGCAGGATGCCCACGTTGGCGATGAGCTGGGCGTCCTGGGGCAGGATGGACAGCCGGCCCTTGACCCGCTCGATGTCCTGGGGCGAGGTGCCCAGCACCCGGACCTGGCCCGCCCCGGGGAGGAGGTAGCCGGCGATGACGCTGAAGCTGGTGGTCTTGCCCGCGCCGTTGGGGCCCACGAACCCCAGGGTCTCGCCGTGCTCGAGCGGCAGCGACACCCCCTTGAGCACCTCGTGGGGGCCGTAGGAAAACCGCACGTCCTGCAGATCGATGGCCCGCGGCTTGCTTGCCCCGCTCATAGGTTCCTCCTGCGGAGAAAAAGCCAGCCGCCGGTCAGAAACACGCCGGTGTACAGCACCATCAGGGCGGCGCCGCCGACAAAGTGGCCCACCCCGGGGTTGGCGAACCAGTACTTGGGCTCTAGCGGCAGCACGTAGTACAGGATGCGGCCCCACTCGGTCTGCTTGGTCACCATGTAGCCGGCGATGTTGAGCACGGCATAGATGCCGGCGCCCAAAAAGAGCGTGGCCACCGGCGACCCGGTCATCGCCGCCACCAGCGACATGAAGGCGATGATGGGGACGCAGGACAGCCAGATGGCCACCAGGATGCGCAGGCTGTAGAGCACCACGAGCCCCGTGTCCACGTGGGTGGAAAAAAGCACCCACCCCAGGGTCATCAGCGCGGTGAGGGCGCCGGACACGATGGTGAAAAAGAGCAGGTTGGAGGCGAACAGGCCCAGATACAGCTCCAGCCGCCCCGTCTTGGGCACGATGAAGCGGATGGAGCGGCGGTGGACGTAGCCCGAGACCTGGTTGAAAGCGAGGAACTGCACCAAAATGGGCATCAGCAGCAGGCTCACCAGGAAAAAGGCGCTCATGGCCACCGGGCGGTCGAACACCAGGAAGCGCACCGCCTCATGGTCGCTGCCCACGAACCAGCGCACCACCTCGGCCAGCACCGTGTTGAGCTGCAGGCGCGCCTGCTCGGCGCTGACGTGGGAGCCCGGGGGCAGGTACTTCTCGGCCCGCAGCAGGTCCGCCAGCCAGGCGCCCAGGGTGATGGCGGCGTACAGGTAGATGACGAGGAAGGTCACGCCGGGGGCGCTGCGCACCAGGTTGCGATAGTCGAAGCGCGCGACGATTCTGGCTTCGCGGAGGTTCACGAGTGCCATCTCAGTTCACCAGGTTGTCGCGGAACACCACGTTGAGCAGCACCAGCGTCAGGCCCGGGTACACCAGGTAGCTGAGGTTGGAAAAGGAGAACTGCACCCCTTCGCTCTGGGTGTAGCCCACCACCGCCGCGAAGTAGACCAGCGAGATCACCGCCTCCAGGCTGCCCACCCACCGCCCGAGCACCCGCTTGAGCTTCAGGTAGCCGATGCCCGCCGGGATCATGAGCCCGATGTCCACCAGCAGATACCCCAGGGTGAGATACAGCAACCCCGGCGGCGGAGGCTCGCCGCCCCCGCGGGCTTCGGACCCCGCGCCGAGGACCACCAGCAGGACGAGCAGCTTGATGAGGCTCCAGCCCGACAGCACGAAGTTGAACACCGCGAGCGCGGTCAATCCACCAGGTCGGTTCATGGCATTCCGTTCGGTCGCAGGGGAGGCTAGCGCGGGGGGGGGCCTCGGTCAAGCGAGGCCCCGCCCCCGAGCGGGGCCTCGCCCCGTCAGGGTCACAAGAGCAGGGTGTCCAGCGTGGTGATGATCCCGTCGGTGAAAATGATGGCGAAGATCGCGGTCACCACCGCCCGGGTGGCGGCCCGGCCCACCCCCTCGGCGCCGCGATCCACCTCGAAGCCCTGGAAGGCGCCCACCAGCACCACGAGCCAGCCGAACACCATGCTCTTGAGCAGGCAGTTGGCCAGATCGTTCATGCTGAGGGCCTTCCAGGTCTGGTGAAGGTACTGCTCCGCGCCGAGCTTGAGGTAGGTCACGGCGATGAGGAAGCCGCCGAGGATCGCCACGGCGCTGGCGATCACGCTGAGCAGCGGCTGGGTGAAGGTCACCGCGTACAGCCGCGGCACCACCAGGAAGCGCACGGGCTCGATGCCGGTGACCTGGAGGGCGTCCAGCTCCTCGCTCACCTTCATGGCGCCGATCTCGGCGGCGATGGCGGCCCCGGAGCGGCCCGCCACCACGATGGCGGTCATCAAGGGCGCGAACTCGCGCACCATGCCCTTGGCCACCAGGTTGGCCACGAAGATGCTCGTGCCGAAGTCCTTGAGCAGGTGGCCCCCCTGGAAGGCCAGGATCAAACCCAGCAAAAGGCCGATGGTCGCCACCACCGGCACCGCGTCGGCGCCCAGGGCCAGGGCGTCGCGCCAAACCGCGCCCCGCTGGCTGTTCTTGCGCGAAAACAGCCCCAGCGCACAGCCGAACAGGGCGTCGGCCTGAAACACCAGCAGCCGGACGAGCAGCCCCCAGACCCGCTCCGCCTGACCCCCGAGCCACTCGAACAGCCCTTCGCGCGCCTCCTTCTGGAGGACGGGGTGGGCGGGCAGCCGCTGGAGCTGGTCCTGGACGCTGGGTGAGACCGCCGCGAGCTGCAGCGAGCCGCGGGCGGTCTCGGCGAGGTCCACCAGCGCCGCCAGGCCGGAGGCGCCCACGGCGTCGGCTTCGGTGATCTCGGCCAGCGACAGCCGCACCGTGCGGCCCCGCCGCAGGTGGGGCGCCAGGCGGCGGTAGAGCTGGTTGCCCTGCCGGCGCACCAGGGCCCCCGCGGCGCGGCATTGCACCGCCGCGCCGCTGCGCTGGATCTGCAGGGTGAAAGGTGGTTTCGGCACGAGCGGGAGTATAGCCTCTCGGGGGGCGGGTGGGCCATCCCGGGATTGGGTACCCGCAAGACCCGGGGATCAATAGGCCCGGGCGAACAGCACCCGCCGGGGTGAGGGGCGCCCGGTGCGGATGCACTTTCCGGGCTCGGCCTCGGCGTCCAAGGGGATGCAGCGGATGGTGACGCCCCCCGTCTCGTCCTTGATCTGCTTTTCCACCGCGGGGTCGCCGCACCAGTGGGCGTAGACGAACCGGCTCTTGCCCTCGGGAAACAGCGCCTTGAATTCCTCCCAGTCGTCCGGGTAGGCGGTGTTTTCCTCCCGGGAGGCCTTGGCCCGACGCAAAAGCTCCTCTTGCAGCTCGTCCATGAAGGCGCTGACCCGGCCCGTGAGCCCGGACAGGGGGATGAACTCCCGCTGCATGTCGGGCAGCCGGGACTTGAGGGCGGCCTGCTGCTTGTCCAGGTCCCGGGGCCCCACCTCCACCCGCAGCGGCACGCCGCGCCGCTCCCAGTGGTAGTACTTCACGCCGGGCTTGAGCCCCTCGCGATCGTCGAGCATAACCTTCAGGCCCGCCCCGGCGAGGTCGGCGCGGATCTGCTCGGCCACCGGCATCACTTTTTCGCGCTCGTGGGCCTTGCGGTAGATGGGCACCACCGCCACCTGGATGGGCGCCAGCCGGGGCGGCAGCACCAGGCCGCTGTCGTCCGAGTGGGCCATGATCAGGCCGCCCACCAGGCGGGTGGACACGCCCCAGGAGGTCTGCCACACGTAATCGAGCTCCCCGGCCTCGTTTTGGAACCGGACGTTGAAGGCCTTGCCGAAGTTCTGCCCCAGATCGTGGGAGGTACCCGCCTGCAGGGCCCAGCTGTTTTGCATGTAGGCCTCGATGCACATGGAGCGCAGCGCCCCGGCGAACTTCTCGGTCTCGGTCTTGTCGCCCACCACCACCGGCATCGCCATGATGGACTCGGCGAAGTCCGCATAGACCCGCAGCATCCGCGTGGCCTCGGCCTCGGCCTCCTCGTGGGTGCTGTGGGCGGTGTGGCCTTCTTGCCAGAGAAACTCGCTGGTGCGCAGAAACATCCGGGTGCGTAGCTCCCAGCGCATCACGTTGGCCCACTGGTTGATCAGCAGGGGCAGATCCCGGTAGGAGCTGATCCACTTCGAGAAGAAGTGGCCGATGATGGTCTCGGAGGTGGGCCGCACCACGTAGGGCTCCTCGAGCTCCTTGCCCCCGGCGTGGGTCACCACGGCCAACTCCGGGGAAAACCCCTCCACGTGCTCGGCCTCCTTTTGCAAAAAGGACATGGGGATGAGCAGGGGGAAGTAGGCGTTCTGGTGGCCGGTCTCCTTGAACCGCCGGTCCAGATCGTCGCGCATCGCCTCCCACACCGCGAAGCCGTGGGGCTTGATCACCATGCACCCCTTGACCACCTCGGCGGGCTCGGCCAGCTCCGCCTCCCGGATGACGTCCTGGTACCACTGGGAATAGTCCTGCTCCCGCGGCGTGATCTTTCGCTCTGCCGTGTCTTTGGCCATGATCGTCTTCTCCTGCTCCTGCGGGGCTCACCCCGCGCGCGCCCTCATCCCATCAACCAGTCATCCAGTCGACCCGGAGCCGACCTCCGGGCAGAGGGATTCGGTTTTTGCACAGGACCCGACCGAAGGCAATGCTGCTTCGCGCCCCCCGCCCCACCTTCCCCACC
>CAYFWA010000266.1:6683-8421 GCA_964346625.1 uncultured Myxococcales bacterium | reverse complement strand
GGGTCCTGATTTCAGCAGGCGCAGCCCGGATCCAGGGGGGTCCAGACCCAGTTGGTGCGGCCGTAGAACTCCGGAGCCAGCCCGAAGGTGACGGCCCCCAGCAAATGCCAGAGCACCCCCCAGAGGATGAGCACCTTCACGGGGGTGGACAGGCGTCGGCCGCCGAGCGCGATGAGCAGCACCAGCAGCGGGGTGAAGTCCAGCGAGAAGCGGTAGGAGAACTGCACGAACCCGCTGTTTTGATACAGCAGCACCAGGGCCGCCATGGCCCCCACCGACAGCCACAGGGGCCGGTGCCAGGGTCCGCGGACGCGCGGCCAGGCCACCAGCAAAAGCGCCGGGGTGGTCCAAAGCAGGCCCAGGCCGTGGCGGCTCACCAGCAGGTACGGCACCTCGAGCTGCAGGTGGGGCAGCAGCACGAAGGCCGCGGCGAGGTTGCGCGGCAGGTAGTGCAGATCGAACAGGCCCCAGCGCTGGATGCGCTCCTTCCAGTAGATGTCCAGGTAGCGGTGGCCGAACTCGAAGGGGCTGTCGAAGCGCGCGGCGTTGTGCCACATGAGCAGCAGCCCCACCAGGGCCAGGGGCACCGCGAAACGCAGCGCCGGCCCCAGGGCGCGTCGCCAGGGGAAGGCCCTCAGCCGCGCGCGCAGCCCGGCCCCTTCCGCCGGTGGCGCGTGTGCGCGCCACAGCTCGGCGACAAACAGGGGGAAGGCCAGCAGCAGCGTCACCCGGCTGGCCGTGGCGCAGCCCAGCGCCAGCCCCGCCAGCAGGGGCAGGCGCGCCCCCAGGCCGGCGTGCAGATACAAAAGCAGGCACAGCACCCCCACCACGTGGGCGGTGAACCACACCTCGCCGCGTACCGCCACGAAGTAGTTCACCGAGCCGAAGGCGAAAAGCAACGTCAGCCACAGATCGTCGCCCGGGCCGCGCTCGCTGAGCCCCTCGCGGCGCAGGCGGCCGAGCAGCAAAAACAAAAACGCCGGGCACAGGGCCGCCAGCGCCACGCTGAACCACACGTCGTTGAAGGCGTAGCCCCAAAGGGCCACCCCGGGCGCCATGAGCACCGCCGGGAAGGGGGGAAAGGAGACGTACCAGTCATTGCCCGCGTGGCGAAAGCTCCCCCGCGGCAGTTGCACCACGCGTCCCGTGGTGGTCCGGAACCGATCGGTGCGCCGGCGGTCTTTCAGCAGCCAGCTCCCCCGCAGCTCGGTGCCTTTGGGCAGGGTCTCGCCCTGCACCTGCACCGGCCGACGCAGCCGCAGCTTCTGGACGCGCGCCCAGTCGTCGTACTGCTTGTGCGTGCGCTTGCGGGCGAGCTGCGCGGGGCTGAGCGAAAGACGCCCGTCGAGGTAGCACTGCGCCAGATACACGAAGTGGTTGTTGCGGGTCGGCCCCTCGAGCCGCGGGCCCGCGGCGGCGGTGAACCCGGCCAGCGACGCGAGCAGCACCAGCACCGCCTGGCCCCGCGCCGACAGCCGCCCCAGCCGCCCCCAGACCTGCATCGCCGGCGCCCCGGTGAGCACCAGGTGCCCCAGGGCGGCCACGGCGACCCCGGCCCCCAGCCCGATCCAGGCCGGGCTCCCCAGCGAGGCGTGCAGCCGCCCCGCGTAGCTGCCGAGGGCCGCGAGGTAGGCGAGCTGCACCGCCACCCCGAGCAGCGGCCCCCAACGACCCGCCGCGTTCCGGGTGGCGCGGGTGGCGCGGGTGGCGCGGGTGGCGCGGGTGGCGCGGGTGGCGC
>CAYFWA010000266.1:0-6583 GCA_964346625.1 uncultured Myxococcales bacterium | reverse complement strand
CAACCGTGGTCCACCCAGAAGACGGAAAAGGAGCGAACTCATGGGAATCGTAGCTGGCGCGTGGCTGATTGTGCTCGGTATACTCGGGGCGGCGAGCCTCATCATCTCGAGAAAACCCGACGCCAAGGAGTACATCGACAAGCTCACCCCCTACCAGGGCTGGATCGGCTTCGTCTCCATCTGGTGGGGCGCCTGGATCATCATCTGGTCCGTGATGAACATCGGCACGTGGCTGAGTGTCGTGCCCGTGTGGTGGGTCACCATCCTGGCCACCGGCGCCATCCAGTTCCTTCTGGGCGTGCTGCTCGGCATCGGCGTATTCAAGACCTTCGTCAAGCAGGAGCAAGCCGTCGAGAAGATGGACGCGCTGGTCAAAAAGCTCGCGCCGTTCCAGGGGACCCTGGGCATCATCTCCATCGGCCTCGGGCTGTGGGCGATCGTGGCCCGCTTCATGTTCCTCTAATCCCCGCCCTGCTGCGCGCGTAAAAACGCGTTGAGCTCGTCGAGCACCTCGGCGAAGCGCGCCTTGTCTCCCCGCAGATCCTCGGCCAGCTCCTCGAGCCGGCCCCAGAACGGCTCGCCGCACTGCAGGCAGCGGATGCCCCGCTCGGTGAGAAACCCCACCGCCTGGGGGTACTGCTCCACGAGCTTTTCCACCGGCTCCTTGCCGGTCAACGGTAGCTTCAACGACATGGGTTCGCCTCCTGATGGCTCCTGAGGGCTTCTGAGGGCTCATGAGGGCTCATGAGGGCTCATGAGAGAATCACTCCGGGATTCGGACCAAAACGTAATTCCTCACGCTGGCCTCGCTACCCGGCCGGTGGTACACCCTCTACATGGCGACGCGCGCCCACCGATCCGCCGGCCGACCCTCGTGCAAACCGCTGGCCAACCCCCAGGAGCCCCTGGAGGTGGTGGGCGACCGGGTGGATCTGAAGCTGGGGTTCTCGTGCAACAACCGCTGCCGCTTCTGCGTGCAGGGTGACAAGCGGCACCGGGTGCCCGATCTGCGCACCGCAGAGGTGCGCGAGCGGCTCACCGAGGCCCGGGCCCACGCCGACAGCATCGTGTTCACCGGTGGGGAGGTGACCCTGCGGCCGGACCTCACCGAGCTGGTGGCGCTGGCCAGAGAGCTCGGGTTCTCCACCATCCAGATCCAGACCAACGGCCGGTACTTCGCGTACCGGGCCCAGTGCGAGGCCCTGATCGAGGCCGGCGCCAACGAGTTCTCACCGGCCCTGCACGGGCCCACCGCCGAGGTACACGACTACCTCACCCGGGCTCCCGGGAGCTTTGGCCAGACCGTGCGCGGCATCCGCAACCTCAAGGCCCTGAACCAGCCGGTGATCACCAACTCGGTGGTGACCCGCGCCAACTACCGGCTGCTGCGCCCCCTGGCCCAGCGCCTGGTGCGCCTCGGGGTGGACCAGTACCAGCTCGCCTTCGTCCACCCCGTGGGCTCCGCCGGCACCGACTTCTACTCCGTGGTGCCGCGGCTGTCCCTGGTGGCGGCCCACGTGGCCGCGGGCCTGGACGTGGGGCTGCGCGCCGGCGTGCGTTGCATGACCGAGGCGATCCCGCCGTGTTTCCTGCCGGGCCGCGAGCCGCAGATCGCCGAGTGGATCATGCCCGAGACCCGGGTCTACGACGCCCAGGTGGTGGTGGAAAGCTACCGCGACTACCGGCTCACCGAGGGCAAGGCCAAGGGGCCCCGGTGCTCCCGGTGCCACTGGTTCGCGCGCTGCGAGGGCCCCTGGCGCGAGTACCCCGAGGGCTACGGCTGGGACGAGTTCGTGCCCGTGACCGACCCGGCCAATCCCCCCGTGGACCATCTGCCGGGCTATCCCCCCGCCCGACGTTGACGCGTCCCTCTCGTCATCACGCGTCGGGCAACGCCCCTCTCATCTCATCACGCCTCGGACAGCGCCCCTCTCATCACGCCTCGGGGCAGCGCCTCTCTCATCACGCCTCGGGGCAGCGCCTCTCTCATCACGCCTCGGACAGCGCCCCTCTCATCACGCCTCGGGGCAGCGCCTCTCTCATCACGCCTCGGACAGCGCCTCTCTCATCACACCTCGGGGCAGCGCCTCTCTCATCACACCTCGGGGCAGCGCCCCTCACGCGTCGGGCAGCTTGATCTCCAGCCGCTCCCCTTCCCGGCCGCGGCGGGCGCGGGGGTTGATGCCCTTGGCCACCTCGTCCACCCGACCGGCCTGGCCGTTGTCGTAGCGGGGGCTCAGGTGGACCAGCAGGGTCTGCTTGGCGTCGGCGCGGTGGCTGATGCGCGCGGCCTCGGTCACCGGGAGGTGTTTCTTCTGCCGGGCCTCCTCGGCGTGCTCGGGCAGGAACATGCCCTCGAGAAAGGCCACGTCCACGCCCCCGAGCAGGCGATAGAGGCTCGGGCAGGGGGCGGTGTCGGTGCAGAAAGCGACGTGGCGGCCCCGCCGGGCGGGTCCCAGCACCTCCTCGGGGCGCACGAGCTCACCGGCGGGGGTCTCCACGGCCTCGCCCGCCTGGAGGCGGCCGTAGGCGGGACCGGGGGGCAGGCCCCGGGCCTGGGCGGCCTGAAGGGAGAAGCGGCCCGGCCGCGCGCGCTCCTCGAGGCGATAGCCGACGCAAAACACCGAGTGGCGCAGCGGCGCCCACCGGAGCCGGACGAGCTCGTCCTCGAAGATCACGGGCAGCGCCTCGCCCTGATCGACGCGCTGGCGGCCATCGATCTCCTGGAACTCCAGGGGGAAGGTGATCCGGCAGGCCAGATCCCGCACCACGTGGCGGGTGAAGCGCTCGAGCCCCCGCGGCCCCACCAGGGTCAAGGGGGCCGGGTCCTCCATCTGGGAGCGCATCATCAGCAGGCCGGGCAACCCCAGACAGTGATCCGCGTGGAGGTGACTCACCGCCACCATCCGCAGGGCGCGCATCCCCACGTGCAGGGCCTTGTAGGGCACCTGCGTGCCCTCTCCGCAGTCGAACAGGTACACCGAGCCCCCGGTGCGCACCGCCACGGCGGTGAGGGGACGGCCGGGCATGGGCATCATGCCTCCGGTCCCGAGCAGAACGCATTCCATACCGCTGCTCCCGGAACGCTACTGGGTGGGGCTGACCGCGGGGGCGGCTCGGCGTGTCACGGCGGCGGATTGGCGCGCCGCGGCGCTGGGGCGAGCGGGCTTGCCATCCCGGCAGGTCCGGCGAAGCACCCGGAAGGTCCGCTTGGTGGTGCTGCGATCGGCGCCGCGCACGGTGACGGTGACGAGGTTGGAGCCCGGCCACAGGGGCACCTTGCCCGCGAAGGGCAGCCGTTTCGCGGTGTCGGCGGTGGCGGCCCGGTAAAAGACCTTGTTGTAGTCCACGCCGATGACGCGGCTGCGATCCGGGGTCCGCAGCAGGCGGCGCACGCTGATGTAGACGTCGGTGAGCTTGCCCTCGCTCTTGGCGAACCCCTCCACCTTCACGGCCTTGCGGTCCGTGACGTCGGGGATCTGGGTCACCGTGATCTCCGGGCGGTCGGGGAGCCAGCGCCACCGCAGCGCCAGCCGGGGCCGGCCCCGGCGTCGCAGCCGCACGTCGGTGGCCCGCACGAAGCCCTGTAGCCCCTTGCCCAAGCTCACCCGGAGCCAGTGCGCGCCGGAGACCTCGAAGCGCGCCTCGACCTCGAGCCGGGAACGCTTGCGGGTCCAGGCCACGATCTGCCGCGCGGCGGGAGACTGATAGAGGGGGACCCCCGCTCGCTTGGGCACCGCCAGGCCGTCGACAGAGCCCGGTCCCTTCCCCGCCGTGGCCACCGGCAGCACGAGGGTCTCCTTGGTGGACACGCCGATCTCGCAGTCCTGGATGCTCAGGCGCAGCTTGACCTTCGGCAGCGGGAGCTTGGCCATGGCCGTGAAGTCCGCCACCAGCGTCTTGGATTGGCCGGGTTTGAGCCCGCTGAGGTGAAACACGCCCCGCCCCACGGAGACGGCGTCCCCGGAGAGGCTCTTGACCCGCAGGTAGGTCTCACCGGCGGCCCCCTTGCCGATGTTCTTCACACGCAGCCGCAGCCGCAGGGACTCCCCCGGCTGCAGCCGACCGTCGCCATTGCCCCCCTTGGCGTCGAGCAGCAAGCGGGTGTAGGTGAACTTGGGCTTGGCCCGCTCCTGGATGCGGAACTCGGTGCAGGTGGCCTCCGGCGGAGCACCGTTTTGCACGAAGAACTCCACCGACAGCTCGTCGGCCCGCGGACGGGCGCCCTTGGGCAGCCGCACCTTCACCTCGGCGCGGCCGGTCTTGCCCGGCGCTACCCGTCCGATGAACACCTCCCGGTGCTGCATCCGCGGGTAGGTGGAGTGAATCACCCCGCGTACCCGGTGCGCCGGCCCGGCGCCAGCCGCGTTCTTCACCGTGACCACGAGCCGCAGCGGCTGGCCCGCCTTCACCGTGCCGTCGCGCCCCACCTTCACCTCGGCGCTGAGCCGCGGCTTGGCCGCGCCCTCGGGCGCGGCGGACCAGTCCACCCCCCGCACTCGCTCCAAGCGCTTGGCGATCCTCGCCTCCTGGACGCGCTCCTCGGTCTTCAGCAGCGGCTCCACCGCGGCCAGCAGCCGACGGCGGCTGTTCGTCTTTTTGCGCAGCACCACCTTGGCGCCGAGCTGGATGGGGTAGTCGAGCTGGAACTCGTCCAGGTCCGGGGGCGGCTTCCAGTCCGGCGGGGCGCCGCAGGGCTCGCAACGGAAGGATCGCGGCGGCTCCTTGGCCAGGTGGTGGAGCTGGAACTGGGCCGGCTGGCGCCGGGCCAGGCTGGCGCGCTGCAGCGAGCAAGCCCGGTCCCCCTCCCGCACCAGGTCCAGGCCACTGCTGAAATAGACCACCCGGTCCTTTTTCACCTCCACCGGATCGAGCTCGATGTCCGGGATCACGCCGATCCCCTGAATGGAGCGGTCCCCCGGGGTGAGATACTGAGCGATGGTGACCTTGAACCCCGAGCCATCGCGGTTCGGGTAGATCACCTGCACCGAGCCCTTGCCGTAGGTCCGCTGGCCGATGATCACGGCGCGATCGAGGTTCTTCAGGGCGCCGGCCACGATCTCCGAGGCCGAGGCGGAGCCGCCGTCCACCAGCACGGCCAGGGGGATCTTGCCCGCGAGGGTCTGGCTCCAGCTCGCCCGGCTCTCGCGCCGGCGTACCCCGTGCTCCACGGTGGTCACCACGGTCCCGGAGTACAGGAAGGCGTCCGCCACGCTGATGGCCTTGGACAGCAGCCCTCCACCATTGCCGCGCAGATCCAGCACCAGCCCGCGCAGCCCCTTGCGCTTGAGCGTCTGCAGGGCGATCCGCAGCTCGTAGTCGGTGGTGCTCTGGAAGTTCTTGATCCGCACGTAGCCCACGCCCTTGTCCAGCATCTTCGAATCCACGGCGCGGATCATGACCCGGGCGCGCTCGATGGTGTAGGACTTGGGCGCGCGCCCCCCGCGGCGGACCCAGATGGTCACCTTGGATCCCGGCTTGCCCCGCAGCCGCTTCACCGCCTCGCTCAACGTGAGGTTCGCGGTGGACTCCTTGCCGATGCGGACGATCTTGTCTCCGGCCTTCAGCCCCGCCCGGTGGGCGGGGGTGCCCGGGATGGGCTTGACCACGGTGAGGCTCTGGGGGTGCCCACAGCGAGAGATGGTGATCCCGAGCCCCCCGAAGGAACCGCGGGTGTGGATCTTCATCTCTCCGAAAAACTCCGGGCGGAGCAGCACGCTGTGGCAGTCGAGGGTCTTGAGCATCCCCTCCACCGCCGCGTACTCCACGTTCTGGCGCTTGGTTTCCGGGTGCAGGTTGGCCTGGACGAACCGGAAGATGGTGCGCAGCGCCGTCGAAAGCGCCCAGGGGCTGTCCACGGGCTCGAGGGAGAACTGCTTCCGGCGTTTGTTGACCTGGAGCTCGATCTGGTCTTTGGCCGGGAACCGGACGATGACCTCCGGGACGCGCCGCTGCACCTCCTCGAGCGCCCGGCGGAGCATCTGCTGCGGATCCAGGCGGCGGGGCTCCACGTAGCGGGTCCGGACCTTGGACAGGACGTTGTTTACGACCTTCAAGCGGGTCAGGTCGCGGGGCGTCTTGCTCGAGGCCCGCTTCGCGCAGGCCAGCGACGGGGGCAACAGCAGCAACGTGAGCAGCCCACTACAGAGCAGCCAGCAGCGGCGGGGCGGAACAATACAGCGTGCTTGCGACATCACGGCTCCTCGGTTCGGTCTTCCGGCGGTCTTTTTGGGGGATATCAGATCTCACCGGTGGACACCAGTATAGCCCCTCGCGGCCGGCGGAGCACCCGTCCCGAGGTCCCTCGAGTCAATCGCCACTCAATCGCCACCGCCCGGTCTGGCCGGCGACCCGATCCCGGTCCGGCGGCGGCCCGTGGTTTCCCGCGCCACCGGTTTCGGGCGGGGGTTCCAGAACTCCCGATCCCCGGCGGGTCGCCGGGGGGTTCCCAGGGCCAGACCTTCCGGCAATCGAGCCCAGGGCTCCCTCTGGGCGCGCCCTAATTTCCGCAATTTCCGCCAAGATTTCTGTAAGGGCTCGCGCAAGAATAACTTCGGCATTCGGCCGCCGATCCATCAATTCT
>CAYFWA010000265.1:0-8422 GCA_964346625.1 uncultured Myxococcales bacterium | reverse complement strand
GCGCCGCGCCCCACGGGGCGCGGCTCAGCGACAGCCGAGGCTGTAGGGGTTGACCTGGTCGCGGCGGTAGTAGACCCGGCGCTTGGGGGCGGTGCCCAGGGGGCCGGGGGGGACGCCGGGCTTGAGGCGCTCGATGGCCCAGACGTCGGTGGAGCACCAGCCGGTGACGTAGATGAACCGATCGGTGGGGTGCACCGCGAGACCGGAGGCCTTGACGATCTCGAGGTCCAGATGCGCCACCTTGTAGTTCTGGGCGTCCACGATGGCCAGGCGGTGCTCGGCGTAGATCGCCAGGTAGACGAACCGCTCGTCGGCGCTCAGGGCGATGGTGCGGGGCATCTTGCCCACCCAGACGGTCTTTTCCACCTTGCGGTGGGTGGTGTCGATGACCTGCAGGCGACCGCCCGTGAGGATGGAGACGTAGAGCCGCTTGCCGTCCTTGGTGAGGGCCAGGTGCCGCGGGTGGCGGCCGGTGCGCACGCGCCAGCGCTCCTCGAGCGAGGCGGTGTCCACCGCCACCACGTGCTTGCCGCCGGTGTTGGCCACGTACAGCAGCTTGCCGTCGGGGCTCACCGCCAGGCCCCGGGGCCAGCGGCCGGTGGTGACCCGGCCCAGGATGCGGCCGGTGTGGGCGTCGATCTTGGTGACGTCCCGGCTGCCCCAGTTGGCCACGTACAGCGTCTTTTCGTCCGGCGACAGCGCCAGCATCTTGGGCATCCGCCCCGGGCGGATGGTCTTGCGCATGGAATGGGTGCGCGGGTCGATGAGGTGCAGCCGGCTGCCGTAGAAGTTGCTGACCCACAGCCGCTTGCCGTCGCTCGTAGCCACCGACTCGATGGAGTTGCCCTTCCAGTTCATCCAGCGGATGCGGCGCAAGGTCAGCGCGTCGTAGATGGTGAGGTTGTGGAAGTGGCGGTTGCCGAAGTTGGTCACGTACAGCCGCTTACCGTCCGGGGACACCGAGCAGCCCTTGGGCATCACGCCGGTCTTGGCCCCGCCCCAGATGCGGAAGGTGTTGCCCCCCAGCTCGACCGAGTAGCCGATGTGGCGCTTGCGGGGGCTCTTGGCCCGGGCCGGGGTGGGCCAGGCGCTCAGGAGCAACGCCAGGCCGAGCAAAAGCGGCAATCCCCACCGCCCCCCCCGCGCTGCAGCGAAGGCGGAGCGCGCTCCCCACGGCGTGGCGGCAGAAGTGGGCATTGGCACGGAAAATGGTACGCAGCCGCCGTTGCCGTGTAGCCTTTCAGGGATCCCGTAGGACCGAACACGTACGAAACGACGACACACTGACTTTCCTTGCAGCGGCGCGAAGCGCGGTGATTGGGGGTGAGCCCCGAAAAACCGCGCTTTTTCGGGGCGAGGGGGGATGGGACATCCCCCCTTGGATAAGGAAACGCCGTCGCGGCGGTGCGTATTCACGCCACGGCCTTTTCCTGGTGCTCGGTTCCGTCGAAGCCCACCAGGGTCTCGCGGTCTCCCACGTAGGTGAGCAGGTACACCGGACGGGTCCAGATCTTGTAGAGGTTCTGCAGCACCTCCTGGGCGTAGTCCTTGCGCAGGTCCGTCCCCTCGTGGCGGTGCTTGAGCAGAAGCTCCCCGCGATTCTGATGGTTGGCGTCGAGCACGTCGATCACCGGGTTGCCGGAGTTGGCCAGGGAAAACAGCAGGCGCTGTTTGATCTGCGCGAAGGCGCGGCTCTCGACCTCCCACCGATCCCGCCGGTTGTTGAACCCGAAGGTGTAGTACATGTGCTTGCGGCAGAAGTCCTCGGTGAAAAACTCGTTGACGAAAGTCACGTCGTTGTAGATGCGCCGCACCTGGAAGATCTTGTCCCGCCCCTGGCCGGTGGCCCGGTCCCAGGTCTCCTTGAGGGCGAGGTCGTCGCACTCCTCCCACTCCTTGCCGAAATGCCCCTTGTCCCAGCGCTCCTCGATGTGCCGAAACAGCTCGAGCCCCATCTTGTAGGGGTTGAACCGCCCCGGCGGCGATGCCGTGACGCCGGCGGTGACCTTGGCGTAGTCCACCACCTCGCTGGCCTCGAGCACCCGCTGGGTCATGAGCTTGGAGTGCCAGTAGGTGGCCCAGCCCTCGTTCATGATCTTGGTCATGCGCTGGGGCAGAAAGTACTCGGCCTCGGCCAGCACGATCTCCATCACCGAGCGCTGCCAGCGGCTCAGCGGCGCGTGGCGCAGCAGGAACCGATAGACGTCGCGCTCGGGGGCCGCGGGGAAGCGCGCGCGCTCCTGGCGCTTCTGCTGCCACCTGGCCCGCTGGCTCTCGAGAAACTCCGGCGGGTTGATGTACTCGTCCAGGTAGGGCTTGGTGGAGGCGAGCCGGGGGATGCCGCTGCGGGGCCCCCCCCGTTCGGCCGCCGCCGCCTCCTCCTCCTCTCCCTCTTCGTCGGCCGCCCCCGCCGCGCCGAGGGCGGCGGACCGCTCGGCCTGGCTGCGGCGGATGTACTGACCCTGGGGATCGATGAGGTTCTCGATGGACAGGCAGATGTCGACGAACTGCTCGACTGGCTCCACGCCGAAGCGATCCATGAACCGCCGGATCCGGGTGGCGTGGTTGGCCATCTCGTCCACCATCTTGCGGTTGGTGACCGAGAAGTAGTAATTGTTTTTGAAAAAGTCGTTGTGCGCCAGCACGTGGCACATCACGAGTTTCTGGTCCACGAGGCTGTTGCCTTCCAACAGGTAGGCGTAGCAGGGATCGTTGTTGATCACCATCTCGTAGATGTGCGAAAGCCCGTAGGTGTGGGACTTGATCATCCGCTCGAAGTCCATGCCGAACCGCCAGTGCGGGTAGCGCACGGGGAAGCCGCCGTAAGAGGCCACCTCGTTCATCCGCTTGTAGTCCAGCATTTCGAACAGCGTGTCGAAGATGTCCAACCCGTAGCCGCGGGCGTGGCTCTCGATGATCTGCTTCAGATCCATCAGATAGGGCGGCAGTCGCTTCATTTGCCCTTCCCCAGGAAGTCCTTGATGGAGTCGATGATGGCGTCGCGGCCCGCGATCTCCGAGGTGATCACGTCCGAGTTTTCGCCGAAGTTGGAGTGGACGTCCCGGATGAACTGCCCGGAGCCGTAGGGGCTGCGTACCTGGCCGTAGCAAAACACGTTCGCTCGCGGCAGCAGGTCCTCCGCGATGAGCTTCATGCAGGTGGCGGTGTCGTCCGAGGACCAGTTGTCCCCATCCGAGAAGTGAAACGGGTAGATGTTCCACTCTTCGGTGGGGTACTCCTCCTCCATGATCTTCAGGCACGTCTTGTAGGCCGAGGAGATCATGGTGCCCCCGGCCTCCCGGGTGCGGAAGAAGGTCTCCCGATCCACCTCCCGGGCGGTGGCGTCGTGGATGATGTAGCGCGACTCCAGGCCCGTGTACTGGGAGCGGAGCCAGGTATCGATCCAGTAGGACTCGATGCGCACGATCTCCTTTTGCTCCTCCCCCATGGAGCCCGACACGTCCATCATGTAGATGATCACGGCGTTGGAGTGCGGGAGCCGCTCCTCCTTCCAGGACCGATAGCGCTTGTCCTCGCGCACCGGGATGATCACCGGGGCCTTGGGGTTGTAGGTCCCCGCGGCCACCTGCCGCTTGAGGGCCTGCTTGAAGGTGCGCTTGAAGTGGCGCAGGGACTCGGGGCCGGCCTGCCGGATGCCCGTGTAGCGCTCCTTGCGCGTGATGAGCTTGTGGGCCCCGCGGGGCTCGATCTTGGGCAACTCCAGCTCCTCGCCGAGGATCTGGGCGAGCTCCTCCACGGTGAACTCCACCTCCAGGGCGTGCTCGCCGGGCTGGTCTCCCGCCTCTCCGGCGCCGGGCTGGGGCTCCCCCTGGCCCACCGGATCGCCGGGCTCGCCCTCCCCCTGGCCGACGCCCCCCTTGTCCTTGTCCCCGAAGGTGAACCGGGGGATGTCGATCTGCGGCATGGGGATGGAGACGCGCTTTTTGCCCTGGCGTCCCATGAGATCTCCGCGGCTGATGTACTTGCGCAGGTTCTTGCGCACCTGCCCGCGGACGATCTGACGGAAGCGGCGCCGGTCCTCGTCGATCCGTTGAGTCAACGCGTCATCCTTCCTTCACGTCTCCGCGGGCGAAGATGGAGCTGACGAACTCCAGCACGTCCCCGGCGCAGATCTCGCAGTAGCCGTGGTCGCGGATCAGGCGATTCTTGATGACGTCGAACTTGGCCTGCTCCTCGCGATCGGTGACCTTGGAGGACACGAAGCTGGAAAACTTGATGGAGTCCTTCTGGTCCTCGAACAGCTTCAGCTCCAGGGCCCGACGCAGCCGGTCGTTGGAGGCGTAGTCGAAGGGGGAGCCGTCCATGGAGGCGGCGGCGATGTAGTTCATCACCTCGCGGCGGAAGTCGTCCTTGAGGGCCTCGGGGATGTCGATCTTCTCCTCGATGGAGCGCATGAGCCGCTCGTTGGGCTCCAGGTCCTCGTGGGTGTAGGGATCCTTGACCTTCTCCTTGAGCACGTAGGCCCGGACGTTCTCCAGGTAGTTCTCGAACAGGTTCTTGAGGCCGGTCTCGTCGGTGCTGATGGCGCGCTGCACCTCGTTTTTCACCACGTCCTCGTACTCCTGCTTCACCACGGCCAGCAGCTCCTGGAAGTGTACGCGCTGGTCCTCGGAGCTGATCAGGCTGTGGTGCCGCAGGCCGCCCTCGAGCTCCTTGAGCACCATGAAGGGGTTGACGCAGCTCTCGCCGGCGTCCGACACGAGGGTGTTGGAGATCTTGTCCTGGATGTAGCGTGGGGAGATGCCCTCCAAGGCCTCGTGGCTGGTCTCCTTGCGCAGCTCCTTGACGTTGTCCGCGGTGAAGCCCGGGATCTGCTTGCCGTCGTAGAGCTTGAGCTTCTGCATCACGGTGAGGCCGTGCTTCTTGGGCTCCTCGAGCCGGGTGAGCACCGCCCAGGTGGCCGCCATCTGCAGGGTGTGCGGCGCGATGTGCTTGCCGCGGATCTTGTGGGAGTTGAAGTCCTTCTCGTAGATCTTCGACTCCTCGGTGACGCGCGTGATGTAGGGGATGTCCACCTTCAGGGTCCGGTCGCGCAGGGCCTCCATGAACTCGTTGGACAAAAGCTTGCGGTACTCGGCCTCGTTGGTGTGCCCGAGGATCACCTCGTCGATGTCGGTCTGGGCGAATTTCTTGGGCTTGATCTTGTGCTCCTGGGTGGCCCCCAGCAGATCGTAGAGGAACGCCACGTCGAGCTTGAGGATCTCGATGAACTCCACGATACCCCGGTTGGCGATGTTGAACTCGCCGTCGAAGTTGAAGGCCCGGGGGTCGGAGTCCGAGCCGTACTCGGCGATCTTGCGGTAGTTGATGTCGCCGGTGAGCTCGGTGGAGTCCTGGTTCTTCTCGTCCTTGGGCTGGAAGGTGCCGATGCCCACCCGGTCTTTTTCGCTGAGCACCAGGCGCTCGACCTTGACGTGCTGGATCACCTTGGACCAGTCGCCGTGGTAGACCTTCATCAACTCGCTGAAGATCTGACGGCAGGCCGGGTCCAGGTCGCCCTGGATGCGCACCGGGTAGCGGGTGGCCTCCGGGAGCAGCTCCGCGATCACCTGGTCGCGGTACTCCTCCGGGATGAGCCGCAGGGGCTCCTCGTGCATGGGGCAGGGGAAGCTCTCGGCGCCGGCGGCGATGTGGCGCAACTCCTCGGGGAGCTCCCAGGTGAAGGTATACAGGCGCCCCTCGGCGGTCCGGGTGTACAGCTCGAGGCCGCGCTTGAGCAGCCGGGCGATGGTGGACTTGGAGCTGCCCACCGGCCCATGCAGCAGGATCACCCGCTTTTCCGAACCGTAGGCGTAGGCGGCGCTCTTGAATACGTTGACCAGCCGCATCAGGGGGATGTCCAGGCCGAAGATGGCGTCCTTGCCGCCCCCCTGCTCGTCGTCGAAGAAGTGGTAGTGCGTGAGGGTCTTTTTGTGGTCGATGTATTCCTTCTGACCGTACGAGAGGATCATGTCGTAGACGCGCTGCCACGCCGTACGCAGGACGTTCGGGTCCTCCTTGACGATGTCGAGGTACTCCTCGAAGGTCCCCTCCCAGGTCAGCTCCTGGTACTCCTCCATATCATGCAGGCCCGCGATGCGGGTGATCAGGGAATCCGACAGCTTGGCGGATGCGTCAACCATGCCTCTCTCCTCGGAAAACGGTTCGGGATTGCAGCGAGCCGATGCGCATTTTCATACGTTACCAGAAAGAATAGCAGCGCCCCGGCGCCCGAACAAGCAATGGTATGAGAATTGCGTGACCTGAACGTGGCCCGGCCGCGTCAGGCACCGCCCGGGGCCGCGGCGTCCCCGGCGCGTCCTCCCCGCGGTGCCCCCGCGACCTTTGCCGCGCGAGCCCTCAGGGCTCGCGCAAGAATAAGTTCGACGCACCGAGGGCGCCGAGGCGCAATTCTGTCAAGAAGCGAGGAGGGCGAATACATTGACGTATTTAACCGACGAGCGACGCAGACAGAATTGATGGATCGGCGGCCGAATGCCGAAGTTATTCTTGCGCGAGCCCTCAGCGCCGCCGGCGCCGACGGGTCAGCCGCAGCCCGCCTCCGAGCAGCAGCAACAGCAGCAGCAGCGTCGTCGGCCCGGCCGGGGCCCGGCCCGACGACGGCCCCTGGCGGCAGTGACAGCCGCCCACGTAGCGCGGCGCGTCGAGGGTGGGGCCGCCGCCGTCGGGCTGTGCCGCGGCATCGGTTGGCCACGCCCCGTCGGGCGAGACGGCGCCGTCGGCGGGCAGGGCCCCGTCGGGCACCGCGGCGTCGGTGGGGATGCAGTTTTCGTCCACCGTGCCCTCGCAGTTGTTGTCCAGGCCGTCGCACAGCTCCGGCGCAGGCTCCACCGCGCCGCTGCAGGTCCCCCAGGTGCCGTCGGCCTGGCAGCTCTGGGTGCCCGCCTCGCACTCGCCCACGTCCGAGCCGCAGGGCTGGGTTTCCCCCGGGGTACAGTCGCAGGGGTCGTCCACCGTGCCGTTGCAGTCGTCGTCCAGGCCGTTGCACTGCTCGGCGGCGGGCAACGTCTCGCCCTGGCAGCTTCCCCAGGTGCCCCCCACGCACGACTGGGTGCCGTCCGCGCAGGCCCCCACGCCCTGGGTGGCCGCCGGCCCGGTATAGCAGCTCCGGCTGTCTCCCGCGCTGCAGTTGCCCGTGCCCCCCTCGCAGTCGGCCCCGGCCTGGTTGGGTGTGTAGACGCCACAGCCCGCGCCCAGCAGATACGAGCCGGTGCTGGGATAGGCGTACCGCGTGCCCCCCTGGCTCTCGAACAGAAACCAGTAGGCGTGACAGCCGCTGCCCACCGCGACGTTGGCCGCGTAGGTCCCCGCCTCGTCGTCGCCGTACTCAAGCGACAGGCTGTAGCAGGCGCCATCGATCACCACCGCCGCGCGCTGCGGCGGACCCGTGGCGCCGGGATCGTAAAACGCCGCGCCGAAGTCCGGGCTCGCCGAGCTGCCCCAGTGGCTACCCGAGGCGATACCGTCCGAAAGCGCGTTGGAGCCGAAGTTCTGTACCCAGTAGTGGCCGTAGCAGTTGGAGCCGCCGTAATGCCCCGTGCCCAGCGAGCCCCGGCTCGCGGTGCACATGTTGTCGTGGTGCCCCGACGAGAAGTACCACTGGCAAAGCGTCGATTCGGCGGTGGAGTTGCCCGCGGCGATGTTCTCGGCCACCGCGGAGCCGCCGAACATGGAGATGCGCGAGAAGGTGGGGGTCCCGGGGCAGTCCGGCGTGTAGTCGCAGCTCCCCCCCGGGCAGGTGTAGCCCTGGGCGTCACACTGGATCACCCCGCCCCCTGCGTCCTCGAGATAGCAGCAGGTCTGGTGCTGAAAGCACTGGGCGTCGTGCAGGTGCTGGGCGAACCAGTGGGCCGCCCGCCCCAGGTTGTGGTCCCACTGCACCGGGCGCAGGGGAGCGCCGCTGCACACCAGGCTCGGGTCGCCGCAGTCCATGCCCGCCCGCACCCGGTTGGTGTGGTGCAGCGCGGTGCGCTCCTCGTAGGTGGGGATCCCGTCCACCACCTCGCCGGCGGCGCGCCGCACCTGCGCGGTCTCGGGCCGCGCCCCCGTCTCCGGGTTGGCCCCCGGCTCCGGCTCCGGCTCCGGCTCCATGGCGCAGGCGGTCAGCAGGCCGCTCCCCAGCGCCGCGATGGCGATGGTGAGGGTGAGGGTGAGGGTGAGGGTGATCCCGCCCCGCCCCGCCCACTGCGAGCCGGGTCGCCTCCTCCGATGGACATGGACAGCACAGACCATGGCCGAGATCATACCGCAACCGGCAGCCGATCGCCGAGGGATATTTTGGGAGCCCACTTGGAAATCGTCCGCGCTACCCCATCGCTTGCGCCCGCGCTACCCCATCGCCTGCGCCCGCGCTACCCATCGCCTGCGCCCGCGCTACCCATCGCCTGCGCCCGCCCTACCC
>CAYFWA010000264.1:7062-8431 GCA_964346625.1 uncultured Myxococcales bacterium | reverse complement strand
GCGGTCCGGGCGCGCGGCGCAGCCCCCTCCGCCTCCGCCCGGAGGTCGGGGTTGGCCTCGCCCCCATCCCCACCGAACAGTAGAAACAGCAGCAGCCCCACCACCCCCAACACGGCCAGCCCGCCGATGATGTAGGTGAGCCGCGAGGGCCCGAAGATCTGCTCCTTGTCCACCGCGGCGCTCACCGCCAGGGAGGTGGTGGAAGAGTACTTGTCCGCGCCCATGCCCACCGCCACGGGCGGCGAGGTCATTTCCTCGGCCATGGCGCGCTGGATCTGCTCGTCCTTGATCTTGCGTCGGTCGTGAAAGAGCAGGTCCATCATGGTCTGGATCTGCTGGCGGCCGACGTGTTGACCCTGCCGGACCAAGAGCTGATTCAGGGCGTCCTCGAGCTCCGCCCCCGTGTCGAAGCGATCCTCGGGCTCCTTGGCCAGGGCCCGCAGGGCGATCTGCTCGAGCTCCGGCGGCAACGTCGGATCCACCTCCCGGGGAGCAGGAACCTTCGCGTCGCGCACCCGCAGGAGGGTGGCGGCCTCGGTGTCCATCCGAAACAGCCGCCGCATGCAGATCCCCTCCCAGAGCACGATGCCCAGGGCGAAGATGTCCGATCGACGATCCACCGGCCGCGCGTCCACCTGCTCGGGAGACATGTAGGCCGCCTTGCCCTTCAACGTCCCCGCCGCGGTGGTGGCGAGCCGCTCGGCGGCGTAGGCGATGCCGAAATCCACCACCTTCACGTTGCCGTCGTAGGAAACCAGCAGATTCTGCGGCGACACGTCGCGGTGGACCACGCCGAGGGGGGTGCCCTCTGCGCTGGTGAGCTCGTGGGCCGCGTGGAGCCCGGCGGCAGCGTCGGCCACCACGCGACAGACCATGCTCCAGTGCAGGGCCCCCTCGCTACGCGACGCGGACTTGAGCAGGTCCTTGAGGTTCTGACCGTGGACGTACTCCATGGCCAAATAGTAGGAGCCATCCTGCTCGCCCATGTCGAACACCGAGGCCACGTTCGGGTGTCCGATGGCCGCGGTGATCCGAGCCTCGTCCAGAAACATCTGGATGAAGCTCTCCTCGTGGGCGTAGTGGTCGTGGATCCGCTTGACCACGATGAGCTTTTCGAAGGACCTGGGCCCCTGTAGCCGCGCCAGGTACAGCGTGGCCATTCCTCCCCGCGCCATCTCCAGCAGGAGCTGGTAGCGACCAAACGAGGACTTGGGACGCGCTCCGAACTCACTCATGACGTCGCGATTGACCCGGCGGGACACCCCCCCGGGATCCTCGGGCCAAAGCCCGCAGGTTTCCAATCCATAATCTTCTACCACGGCACCGGAAAACAGTGAAGACGCAGGGACGCGGGGACGCAGGGACGCGG
>CAYFWA010000264.1:5172-6962 GCA_964346625.1 uncultured Myxococcales bacterium | reverse complement strand
GACGCAGGGACGCGGGGACGCAGGGACGCGGCGCCGGTTCCCCATTTTCACGCCGTGCTCATCCCTGCCGATCGTCCGCTTCGGCCCCGCCCCACCGCGCCACCAGATCCAGCCGCAGGCCGAGCTGATCGCAGACCCGCATCACCAGCTGATCCACCAGCGCGTCCAGGGAGGCGGGGCGCGCGCTGAACGAAGGCATGCAAGGCAACACGCACGCACCGGCCTCGGCCAGCCGCAGCAGGTTGCGCAGGTGGATGACCGACAGCGGCGTCTCCCGGGGAGCCACCACCAGCGGCCGGCCCTCCTTGAGCGTCACGTCGGCGGCGCGGTGGATGAGGGTCTGGCCGCAGCCCCCCGCCAGCGTGCCCACCGTGGACATGGAGCAGGGCAACACCACCATCCCGTCCACCCGCGTGGTACCCGACGCCAGGTCGGCCACCAGGGCATCGCGCGCGTAGGCGCACACCTCCCCCGGGCCCAGCCCGCCGAGGTCGGCCACCAGGGCCTCCGGATCCGGAGGATCCGTCACCCGGATCCCTTCCTCGGCCTCCAGCACGCGGCCGGCCGCCGCGCTGAGGATCAGATCCACCCGGGCCCCTTGCTGGCTGAGCACCTGCAGAAGCCGCCGGCCATAGCGCGTACCCGACGCCCCGGTGATCGCCAGGATGAACCGCAGTGGGGGGGTGGGGGAGGATGAGTTCTCCATCAGTCTTTTCGATTGCGAACCGTGAGCCATACCAACCGTGAGCCATACCAACCGTGAGCCCGTGATCCGGGCCACGCGACGCTCGGCCTGGCTCGGTCCGGCCAAGCCGGTCAATGCTCCAGGCGCAAAGGGCGCGGGACGGATGGGTCGAGCCCAACCCCCGCCAGGGATACCGCGGGTGCCGCGGCCTACTCGGGCACGGCCCGGGTGCTCGGCGGCGCGGGTCCCGCTCCCCCACCCGGTGCGCCGTCCGCGCCGCTTTCCTGGTCGCTGCCCCCGCCCGAGCCGGGGCGCCCGGCCGTCGCCGATCGCTTGGCGGCCGCCCGTTTTTGATAACGATAATAGCGCTTGATCACCACGCGCACGTAGCGCTGGGTGGTCTCGTAGGGAGGGATGCCGCGGTACTTGGACACGGCTCCCGGGCCGGCGTGGTACCCGGCCAGCGTGAGCAGGATGTTGCCGTGGAAGCGATTGGCCAGCACCCGCAGGTAACGCACCCCGCCGTAGATGTTCTGCCGGGGATCGTACACATCCGTCACGCCCATGTGGCGGGCGGTGACTGGCATGAGCTGCATCAGCCCCTTGGCCCCAGCCGAGGAGACCACGCGGGGATCGTAGTCCGACTCGGTCTGGATCACCGCCCGGATCAGGGCTTCGGGGATCTTGTAGAGCCGCGAGGCACCCTCGATGAACTTGTCGTAGCGGCTGAAGCGCTTCGGGGACCGATCCCGGGCGGGCACCACATCGCAGCGTTTGCAGCGCCGCCGCGACGCCTTGCCCGGCCCCGTCTTATATAAACGCTTGAATTTCTTGCCTTTGGGACGGATATTGGTGAAATGCGTGACCCCGTCCTTGTCCTTGTACATGTAGACGTCGGCGCGCGCTGGTGTCAGGGCCGCCAGCGCGATGAGCAGGAAGAACGTGATCAGGCCTGTAGTCAAATATCTCATATACACCCACATTATACCCGATCCCTACCCCATGAACGAAATTTTGGCATGGCCTATTCCGCCGAGCCACCCATTGGCTCCGGCCATTGGCTCCGGCCATTGGCTCCGGCCATTGGCTCCGGCCATTGGCTCCG
>CAYFWA010000264.1:0-5072 GCA_964346625.1 uncultured Myxococcales bacterium | reverse complement strand
CGGCCATTGGCTCCGGCCATTGGCTCCGGCCATTGGCGCCGGCCATTGGCTCCGGCCATTGGCTCCGGCCATTGGCTCCGGCCATTGGCTCCGGCCATTGGCGCCGGCCATTGGCTCCGGGCAGGGGACCACCAAGAAGGAGTCGAAAGCGTGTGAGGGCGCGAGACGTGCGGAGCGCCTCGAGGAAAAACGAGGGCTACGAGGAGAGTCGAGGGACAAAGCCCCCTGCGGGCCTCGTGAGGTCCGCTTCACTGAAGGAGGGTGGAGAAGCTCACCACCCCCGCCGGCCCCTGGCCGTCGGAGGAGACGCCGGCCGTCATGCGCCAGCCACTGCCGATGGAGATCCCCGAGTGCCCCCGGGAAGCGGCAATCTCGGCCTTGTCCGACACGTGCTGGACGGTCCCGATGATCGCCATGATCGCCCCCGCGAGCTGGGGCAGCGCGAGGGTGAGCAGGGCCGTGCGTGACGAGTGGCTGTCCTCGGCGTCGATGAAGGCGATCCAGGGGCCGGCCACCGGCACCATGAGCAGGTACCCGAGGCGCTTGCAGCCGTTTTCACACATGCCCGCGCTTTCGAAATCCAAGATGGCCGCCCCCACGATGGTGCTGATGATCCAGTTCACCCCCAGCATGATCCAGCCCGTCATCATCAGCCCCTTGCGCGGGTAGCGCGGCGCGGGCTCGGCCGCAGGCCCGGCCGCGGGCGCGGCCGGAGGCGGAGGGGGCGCGGCGTGACCGCAGGGATCGGTCGTGGTGGGGTGACACCCGGCAGAGGCCAGCCAACCCTCGGGCTCTGAAGACGCGGTCGCCCCGAGCAGCGGTCCGGCGCCCAGCGAGAGCTGGGCCCGCAGGACCTCGTCGGCCCCCCAACCCGCGCCCCCCGGCGCCCGGGCCGATGCGCCGGGCGCCAGCTTGGCATCGGGCGCGGGCGCGGTGCGCGCCCGGGCCGTTGTCGTCGCGAGCGTGGCCACGGAGACCACCCCCAAAACCACCAGCAGATTCTTGAGCGTATTCATTGCGTCACCTAACACCCTCGAGGACGGCCATGAGCGGGGACAATCTCTACCGTACCGGAAAACGGGGACCTTTGTACATCGAAAATCGGGCAGAAGTCGGTTGGCGCCTTCACACTGCCCTTGCCGGTACCCGGTTGCGGTCCCTGCACACGATTCATCGCTGCAAAAGCTCCCGGAATGACGGCACCACGGCGTCCCCGGCGTTGGCCTCGGCGAGGGCCTGACGCTGGTAGGCCGCGCACAGCTCGACGGAGAATCGATCCCAGTCGCGGCAGACGCTCGAGGTCTCGGGGTCCGGCGTGAGCAGGCTGGGGTGGGCCATGAGCCGGACGAACTCGTCGCACAGCGGCCCCACCGTGGCCTCGTCGATGCCCTGGAGCAGATCGCGGCAGAAGTCCCGGGCCGGGTACCACTCGCTCACCCGCGACAGGTCACGGTGGATCTGGGTGAGCAGCACGTTGCGCGGCCCCTCCCACAGCTCCATGATGAAGGCGTCGCGCAAGAGCCGGGGCAAGGCGCTGAAGTCCTCCATGATCCCGTGGCCGCCGTACAGGGAGATGGCGAGCCGGATCATCTGGGGGATCTCCCAGGCCACGGTGATCTTCTGCAGCAGCACGAGCTCTCGCAACCGGAAGCGGCGCTTGCGCTCTTCGAGATCGCGCACCTGGTTGAGCTCGCTCAACCCGGCGGGGAGCTGCTGGTTGAGGGCCAGGAGCTCCCCATAGAGCTTGAACACCCCCGCCGCCGAGCGACGGGCGAAGTCCTGCAGCTCCGCGATCTGGTTTTGCACGAATGGAAACCGCGCCACCGGCATGCCGAAAGCGGTGCGGAACTGGGCGTACCAGGTGGCCTCCCGCGCCGCCCGCAGCCCGGCCGCCGCCATGCCGAAGGCCACGTGCAGCCGCGACAGGGTGAGCGTCACCGCCACCACGTTGGAGAGCCCCTGGTCCAGCGGGCCGATGGGGTAGGCCACCGCCCCGTCGTAGGTGATCTCCGCGGTGGGCAGCTCAGCGGTGCCCAGCTTCTGCTTGAGGCGATCGATGGTGCAGCCGTTGCGAAGGCCCCCCTCCCGCTGCCCCGGCAGCCAGGAGGGCACCAGGAACACGGCCACCTTGTCCGCGGAGTCGGTGCTCTTGGGCTTGGCGGTGACCAGCGCCAGATCCGCCTGGGTGGCCGAGCAGAAGAACTTCTTGCCGTAGAGCCGCCAGACGCCCTTGTTCCCGTCGGCCCCCTCTTCGGGGTGGTACACGGCCTCCACCAGGTTGGCCGCCACGTCGCTGCCCCCCTGGATCTCGGTGAGAAACTGCGCCCCCACGCCATAGCGACGCGAGCCGCCGCGCGGCACCCCTTCCCGCGCAAAGCGCAAGAGCTCCCGCGCCTCGGGCCCCAGGGCATGCGCGCGGTCAACGGGCTGCTCGTATTTCTGCGAGAGCGCGATGAGCCCGTCGGTGCAGGCCACCGGGCACATCACGCCGAACTCGCCGTTCTGATAGAGCAGAAACATCTTGGCGAAGCGGCTCCAGGGCGTGTTGCGCTCCGGGTCGAACAGCCCCAGGTCGAACACCGCGCGCTCCAGCGCCTCGGTCTCCGCGCAGCGCTCGATGGCGTCCAGGCGGTGGTTGAAGGCGTCGAAGTGACGGACCTGGGTGCAGCGGATGCGGTTTTCCAGCGTGGCCGCGGCGTCGGCCAGATCCCGGAGCTCGAAGGACACCCGCCGCGACAGCCGGCGCAGCGCCTCGTCGATCCCCGGCGCCTCGTTTCCGCAGAAATGAGCCACCAGCCGTTGCAGGAAGGGATCGTCGGCGTAGTAATCGAACCCGTCGCGCACCCGCAGGTAGTCGTCGAAGGAGTAGGGGTTGTTTCGATCGCCCTCGGTGTACATGGTGAAACCTCCCGCGGGTCACCCGCGCCGCGTGCTCGCGTGCTCGCGTGCTCGCGTGCTCGCGTGCTCGCGTGCTCACGCGGCTGCTCACGCGGCGCGCCCCGCCGTGTCCTACAGGGTTTGCCGAAACGGCCCCGGACGCAAGCCCTCATCCCCGACCCGCCGCCTCGGCCCACCGCCTGGAGCCACGGCCTCCACCCATCGCCTGGATCCGCCGTGCGGCCCTCACCGAACCCCCGACGCGGGCGAGTGGCCAAGCCTGTCGTCTGTTTCACGCGTGTCTCACCAGGAGGCGGCAACCAGACACCGCTGTCTCCATGGGCGGCTGGGGCCCCCCACCAGCGCGGGTTGCCCCTGGCACGCGAATCGCACGCACCGGTGATCGGCGGGGGCGCTGACCGGTGGGCAGGGACGCCGCGCGCGCGGCGCCCATCCCCGGTTGGCGGCGCGGTCAGCGCGGCGCCCGCGCGCCGCCGGCGAAGCCCGCCCCGCAGGACACGAAAACCACGGAGGAAGATCATGACGAGACAAGAACAGGTCAAAAAAGACATCGTGGATCAGCTCTACTGGGATCACCGGGTGAACGCCTCGGACGTGAAGGTGAACCTGCAGGACGGTCACGCGAGGTTGGAGGGCACGGTGCCCTCCTTCACCGCGTGGCAGGCGGCCGAGGAGGACACCTGGATCGTGCCGGGGGTGACGAACGTGATCAACGATCTCAACATCCGGCTTCCCGAGAGCCTGACGGTCCCCACGGACGACGAGATCAAGGACCACCTGCGCCGGATCCTGGTGATGAACCCCGACCTGGCGGCGCGAGACCTCACGCTGGAGGTCATCAACGGCACGGTGAAGCTGGAGGGGACGGTGGATGCGCTGTGGAAGAAGCTGCTGGCCCGGGATCTGGCCTACGGGGTCATCGGCGTGGTGCGGGTGGACAACCGGCTCGCCGTGACCCCCACCCACGACGTGGTGGACAAGGTGGTGGCCGAAGATGTGGTGAGCGCCCTGCGGCGCAACGCCCACGTGGACTCGCGGGAGGTCGACGTGAAGGTCGACCACGGGAAGGTGACCCTGCTGGGCCAGGTGCCCAACGCCCTCGCGCTGCGCGAGGCTCGCGCCGTCGCGCGTCACACCCCCGGCGTGGTGAACGTCGAAGACCACCTCTCGTTGAGCTGATGATCCGCGCTCCGCTCTCCCCCGGGTTGACGATTCGTTCACGGCACACGTCCCGGGGGAGGCGGGGACCCGCGGCGCACCCGGCGCCGAACACAGCGCAAATGGCTCGGACCTCGTATGGGTTGCCAAGGCACGGCAAACCGCCGACAATCCCCCCCCATGGGACCCCTGGGGTTGGGTCCGGATTCGCCGGCCGTCCGAAACGTTCGCAGCTTCGTATCGAGGTGTCACCATGCTCCGAAGTGCTTGCTCCATCGCGTTGGTGTGTTTGCTGTGCGCCGTGACCGCGCCCGCGGCCCTCGCCCAGGGAACCGGGGAGAACCCCCTCGGGGAACCCGACACGGCGCCCCCTCCCCCATCCACCGAGAGCGCCGCCCCGCACCCCGTGGACGCCCCGCGCTCGACGGCCGCCCCGCCTCCGGCCTCCTCCCCGGCGGCGGCGCCGCCCGCGACCCCCGCGCCGAAGGCCAAGGGGCTGCTGTTCGAGGTGGGCCTGGGCGCCTCCATGACCGTGTACAATCAGTACAGCAGCCAGCTCCAGCAGATCGGGGCGTCGTTTCTGGTGGGTTACAAGCTCAACCGCATCGCCTTCGGGCTCGGGCTGGAGATCACCCACTACGACACCTACGAGGATTTTGGAGACACCAACACCCACGACACCAACGCCAGCGTGCTGTTCAAGCCCACCCTCCAGCTCCACCTGCTCGAGTCGGGTCCCTTGGCCATGCTGCTCGACACCGGCCTGCACGTCGGCTTTGTCGCCTACGATGAGACCGGCACCGACGACGACGACCACACCGACATCATCCTGGTGGGCTTCCACCTGGGGCTCGGCATGCGGTATTTCTTCCACCCGCGCTTCGCCCTGGGCGCTCAGGCCGGCTATCGCGGCCTGTGGGTGCTGTCGAAGTTCGAGCAGGGCGCCGTCGAATCCGACGCAACCGTCGGCATCGGCTCCATCTACGGCCAGATCCTCTGCACCTTCATCTGGTAAC